>NZ_MIIV01000498.1:0-23357 GCF_001743015.1 Shigella sp. FC1567 | reverse complement strand
TTTCTGGTGCGTACCGGGCTGAGAGGCGGTGTAAGTGAACTGTAGTTGCCATGTTTTACGGCAATGAGAGCAGAGATAGCGCTGATGTCCGGCAGTGCTTTTGCCGTTACGCACCACGCCTTCAGTAGCGGAGCAGGAAGGACATCTGATGGAAATGGAAGCCACGCAAGCACCTTAAAATCACCATCATACACTAAATCAGTAAGTTGGCAGCATTACCCGAAATGCCCACCATTTAATAACAAAATAGTAATGCTTACTAACAGCAATACTAAATTCAGACACATTACTGCAATACCGCCCACCGCAGTAATGCGGGCAATTTTATTAATCCCCTTTGAAGCAACGACGGTGACCAGAATCATCCATGCTACTGCCAGCAGACCAACCACCTGCGTAGGCTCCAGTCCGGCAATACGCCAGTGCTGGGTCATGTCGCTACCATAGAGGAATGTTGAGAACGGTACCCAAACTTTCGCGGAGGTACTCACCATCCAGATGATATAAGAGGAAAACCACATAAACGTACCAATGAAGGCAAAACGTGGTCCGACACTATTATTCATCCAGGAATAGATACCACCTTCTTCTTTGCGATAAGCAGCTCCCATTTCAGCCATCATTAAGGCGAATGGAATAAAGAATAACAATGCAGAAAATATATAAAAGGGAATCGCACTATAACCCATTAAGTAATAAGCCGATGGGCTATTGGCAAATCCAAATACGGAAGTAAAGATCATCAATATGAGTCCTATCAGACTCATCTTTTTTATCGTGTGAGGCATGAAACCATCCTTCATTTCAGCGCGTGTATAACACGTGCCCACTGAACTGCACTGCGCAACATTGAGCAGGCAGCGTAAAAACCAATACAGAATTGATACCCGGATGATATCAAATATCCAGTCTTAAATTGTGGCCTTTAACGGAAAAATGAAAACATATGCTACAGAATGGCGCTTATCACGCCATTCTTCGCTGTTAATTCAGTAATTTTTCAGAATTATGCCCGGTCAACGCTAAAGGCGATGACTTCAGCCAGTGTCTCCGCGCCCAGCGCCAACATCACCAGACGATCAACACCTAATGCCACGCCGGAACAGTCAGGCATACCGACTTTCAAGGCTTCAATCAGATTCTGGTCAATGGGGTGCTGCGGCAAACCGCGCGCCGCGCGCTTACGGTTATCTTGTTCAAAGCGTTGTTGCTGCTCACGGGCATCCGTTAATTCATGGAAACCATTCGCCAGCTCAATACCTTTATAATAAACCTCAAAGCGTTCAGCGACCCGATGATCTTCGGTACTGATTTGCGCCAGTGATGCCTGGCTGGCTGGAAAGTGGTACACAAAGGTCGGTTTTTCTTTGCCAATATTTGGCTCTACGCCAAAGGTAAACAGCAATTGTAGCAACGTGTCGCGGTCTTCTTCGGTATCAGCAACGTTACTCAAATTCAGTTTCGCTGCGACTTCCCGCAGTTGCGTTTTGTCGGCAGAGAGCGGGTCAATTTCCAGATAACGCAAGAAAGCTTGTTGATAAGAAAGGCTTTCTGCTGCCGGGCAGTCCAGCACCTGTTGTAAGAGATCGTCCACCTCGTTCATCAACCGGTACATATCATAGTGCGGTCGATACCACTCAAGCATAGTGAACTCAGGGTTGTGATAACGCCCCATCTCTTCATTACGGAAGCTGCGGCACAGCTGGAATACCGGCCCACAACCGGCAACCAGCAGGCGTTTCATATGGTATTCCGGGCTGGTCATTAACCAGAGATTCATCCCCTGCGAATGCCCGGGGCCAACGAAACGTGTCTCAAACGGGACCAAATGAATATCGGTTACCGTCGCCTGGCTCATACAAGGCGTCTCCACCTCCAGCACTCCACGATCAGCAAAGAAACGACGGATCTCCGCCATAATCGCCGCGCGTTTTAATAAGTTAGGAATGGATGCGCTCGGCTGCCAGGATGCCGTTTCGCTCATAGTTAAATCTCCAGTTTTTGACAAGGGCACGAAGTCTACTCGCAACGCGACGGCGAGACAAATTTTACGCAGGAATCAAACAGCGGTGGGCAGTGACTAAAAAAAGCACGATCTGATGGTTTAGTAATTAAATTAATCATCTTCAGTGATAATTTAGCCCTCTTGCGCACTAAAAAAATCGATCTCGTCAAATTTCAGACTTATCCATCAGACTATACTGTTGTACCTATAAAGGAGCAGTGGAATAGCGTTCGCAGACCGTAACTTTCAGGCACTTACCCTGAAGTACGGGGCTGTGGGATAAAAACAATCTGGAGGAATGTCGTGCAAACCTTTCAAGCCGATCTTGCCATTGTAGGCGCCGGTGGCGCGGGATTACGTGCTGCAATTGCTGCCGCGCAGGCAAATCCAAATGCAAAAATCGCACTAATCTCAAAAGTATACCCGATGCGTAGCCATACCGTTGCTGCAGAAGGGGGCTCCGCCGCTGTCGCGCAGGATCATGACAGCTTCGAATATCACTTTCACGATACAGTAGCGGGTGGCGACTGGTTGTGTGAGCAGGATGTCGTGGATTATTTCGTCCACCACTGCCCAACCGAAATGACCCAACTGGAACTGTGGGGGTGCCCATGGAGCCGTCGCCCGGATGGTAGCGTCAACGTACGTCGCTTCGGCGGCATGAAAATCGAGCGCACCTGGTTCGCCGCCGATAAGACCGGCTTCCATATGCTGCACACGCTGTTCCAGACCTCTCTGCAATTCCCGCAGATCCAGCGTTTTGACGAACATTTCGTGCTGGATATTCTGGTTGATGATGGTCATGTTCGCGGCCTGGTAGCAATGAACATGATGGAAGGCACGCTGGTGCAGATCCGTGCTAACGCGGTCGTTATGGCTACTGGCGGTGCGGGTCGCGTTTATCGTTACAACACCAACGGCGGCATCGTTACCGGTGACGGTATGGGTATGGCGCTAAGCCACGGCGTTCCGCTGCGTGACATGGAATTCGTTCAGTATCACCCAACCGGTCTGCCAGGTTCCGGTATCCTGATGACCGAAGGCTGCCGTGGTGAAGGCGGTATTCTGGTCAACAAAAATGGCTACCGTTATCTGCAAGATTACGGCATGGGCCCGGAAACTCCGCTGGGCGAGCCGAAAAACAAATATATGGAACTGGGTCCACGCGACAAAGTTTCTCAGGCCTTCTGGCACGAATGGCGTAAAGGCAACACCATCTCCACGCCGCGTGGCGATGTGGTTTATCTCGACTTGCGTCACCTCGGCGAGAAAAAACTGCATGAACGTCTGCCGTTCATCTGCGAACTGGCGAAAGCGTACGTTGGCGTCGATCCGGTTAAAGAACCGATTCCGGTACGTCCGACCGCACACTACACCATGGGCGGTATCGAAACCGATCAGAACTGTGAAACCCGCATTAAAGGTCTGTTCGCCGTGGGTGAATGTTCCTCTGTTGGTCTGCACGGTGCAAACCGTCTGGGCTCCAACTCCCTGGCGGAACTGGTGGTCTTCGGCCGTATGGCCGGTGAACAAGCGACAGAGCGTGCAGCAACTGCCGGTAATGGCAACGAAGAGGCAATTGAAGCGCAGGCAGCTGGCGTTGAACAACGTCTGAAAGATCTGGTTAACCAGGATGGCGGCGAAAACTGGGCGAAGATCCGCGACGAAATGGGCCTAGCAATGGAAGAAGGTTGCGGTATCTACCGTACGCCGGAACTGATGCAGAAAACCATCGACAAGCTGGCAGAGCTGCAGGAACGCTTCAAGCGCGTGCGCATCACCGACACCTCCAGCGTGTTCAACACCGACCTGCTCTACACCATTGAACTGGGCCACGGTCTGAACGTTGCTGAATGTATGGCGCACTCCGCAATGGCACGTAAAGAGTCCCGCGGCGCACACCAGCGTCTGGACGAAGGTTGCACCGAGCGTGACGACGTCAACTTCCTCAAACACACCCTCGCCTTCCGCGATGCTGATGGCACGACTCGCCTGGAGTACAGCGACGTGAAGATTACTACGCTGCCGCCAGCTAAACGCGTTTACGGTGGCGAAGCGGATGCAGCCGATAAGGCGGAAGCAGCCAATAAGAAGGAGAAGGCGAATGGCTGAGATGAAAAACCTGAAAATTGAGGTGGTGCGCTATAACCCGGAAGTCGATACCGCACCGCATAGCGCATTCTATGAAGTGCCTTATGACGCAACTACCTCATTACTGGATGCGCTGGGCTACATCAAAGACAACCTGGCACCGGACCTGAGTTACCGCTGGTCCTGCCGTATGGCGATTTGTGGTTCCTGCGGCATGATGGTTAACAACGTGCCAAAACTGGCATGTAAAACCTTCCTGCGTGATTACACCGACGGTATGAAGGTTGAAGCGTTAGCTAACTTCCCGATTGAACGCGATCTGGTGGTCGATATGACCCACTTCATCGAAAGTCTGGAAGCGATCAAACCGTACATCATCGGCAACTCCCGCACCGCGGATCAGGGTACTAACATCCAGACCCCGGCGCAGATGGCAAAGTATCACCAGTTCTCCGGTTGCATCAACTGTGGTCTGTGCTACGCCGCGTGCCCGCAGTTTGGCCTGAACCCAGAGTTCATCGGTCCGGCTGCCATTACGCTGGCGCATCGTTATAACGAAGATAGCCGCGACCACGGTAAGAAGGAGCGTATGGCGCAGTTGAACAGCCAGAACGGCGTATGGAGCTGTACTTTCGTGGGCTATTGCTCCGAAGTCTGCCCGAAACACGTCGATCCGGCTGCGGCCATTCAGCAGGGCAAAGTAGAAAGTTCGAAAGACTTTCTTATCGCGACCCTGAAACCACGCTAAGGAGTGCAACATGACGACTAAACGTAAACCGTATGTACGGCCAATGACGTCCACCTGGTGGAAAAAATTGCCGTTTTATCGCTTTTACATGCTGCGCGAAGGCACGGCGGTTCCGGCTGTGTGGTTCAGCATTGAACTGATTTTCGGGCTGTTTGCCCTGAAAAATGGCCCGGACGCCTGGGCGGGATTCGTCGACTTTTTACAAAACCCGGTTATCGTGATCATTAACCTGATCACTCTGGCGGCAGCTCTGCTGCACACCAAAACCTGGTTTGAACTGGCACCGAAAGCGGCCAATATCATTGTAAAAGACGAAAAAATGGGACCAGAGCCAATTATCAAAAGTCTCTGGGCGGTAACTGTGGTTGCCACCATCGTAATCCTGTTTGTTGCCCTGTACTGGTAAGGAGCCTGAGATGATTAATCCAAATCCAAAGCGTTCTGACGAACCGGTATTCTGGGGCCTCTTCGGGGCCGGTGGTATGTGGAGCGCAATTATTGCGCCGGTGATGATCCTGCTGGTGGGTATTCTGCTGCCACTGGGGCTGTTTCCGGGTGATGCGCTGAGCTACGAGCGCGTTCTGGCGTTCGCGCAGAGCTTCATTGGTCGCGTATTCCTGTTCCTGATGATCGTTCTGCCGCTGTGGTGTGGTTTACACCGTATGCACCACGCGATGCACGATCTGAAAATTCACGTGCCTGCGGGCAAATGGGTTTTCTACGGTCTGGCTGCTATCCTGACAGTTGTCACGCTGATTGGTATCGTTACAATCTAACGTATCGCCAATGTAAATCCGGCCCGCCTATGGCGGGCCGTTTTGTATGGAAACCAGACCTTATGTTCAAAACGACGCTCTGCGCCTTATTAATTACCGCCTCTTGCTCCACATTTGCTGCCCCTCAACAAATCAACGATATTGTGCATCGCACAATTACCCCGCTTATAGAGCAACAAAAGATCCCCGGTATGGCGGTGGCGGTAATTTATCAGGGTAAACCTTATTACTTTACCTGGGGCTATGCGGACATCGCCAAAAAGCAGCCCGTCACACAGCAAACGTTGTTTGAGTTAGGTTCGGTCAGCAAAACATTTACGGGCGTGCTTGGTGGCGATGCTATTGCTCGAGGGGAAATCAAGTTAAGCGATCCCGCAACAAAATACTGGCCTGAACTTACCGCTAAACAGTGGAATGGGATCACACTATTACATCTTGCGACCTACACCGCTGGCGGCCTGCCATTGCAGATGCCGGATGAAGTGAAATCCTCAAGCGACTTGCTGCGCTTCTATCAAAACTGGCAGCCTGCATGGGCTCCAGGAACACAACGTCTGTATGCCAACTCCAGTATCGGTTTGTTCGGCGCACTGGCTGTGAAGCCGTCTGGTTTGAGTTTTGAGCAGGCGATGCAAACTCGTGTCTTCCAGCCACTCAAACTCAACCATACGTGGATTAATGTACCGCCCGCAGAAGAAAAGAATTACGCCTGGGGATATCGCGAAGGCAAGGCAGTTCATGTTTCGCCAGGGGCGTTAGATGCTGAAGCTTATGGTGTGAAGTCGACCATTGAAGATATGGCCCGCTGGGTGCAAAGCAATTTAACCCCCCTTGATATCAATGAGAAAACGCTTCAACAAGGGATACAACTGGCACAATCTCGCTACTGGCAAACCGGCGATATGTATCAGGGCCTGGGCTGGGAAATGCTGGACTGGCCGGTCAATCCTGACAGCATCATTAACGGCAGTGACAATAAAATTGCACTGGCAGCACGCCCGGTAAAAGCGATTAAGCCCCCAACTCCTGCAGTACGCGCATCATGGGTACATAAAACGGGGGCGACCGGCGGATTTGGTAGCTATGTCGCGTTTATTCCAGAAAAAGAGCTGGGTATCGTGATGCTGGCTAACAAAAACTATCCCAATCCAGCGAGAGTCGCCGCCGCCTGTCAGATTCTCAACGCTCTACAGTAAAATTTCATCGGGTCCGAATTTTCGGACCTTTTCTGCGCTTTTCCTTGCTGTCATCTACACTTAGAAAAAAACCAGTAAGGAAACATTTATGCGCCTGCTCCCTCTCGTTGCCGCAGCGACAGCTGCATTTCTGGTCGTTGCCTGCAGTTCTCCTACGCCGCCGCGTGGCGTGACAGTAGTGAATAATTTCGACGCTAAACGCTATCTCGGTACCTGGTATGAGATTGCCCGTTTTGATCACCGTTTTGAACGTGGACTGGAAAAAGTCACCGCAACATACAGTCTGCGTGATGGCGGCGGCCTGAATGTCATCAATAAAGGCTATAACCCTGACAGAGAAATGTGGCAGCAGAGTGAAGGGAAAGCGTACTTTACCGGCGCACCAACACGCGCTGCGCTGAAAGTGTCATTCTTTGGTCCTTTCTATGGCGGTTATAACGTCATTGCACTTGATCGGGAATACCGCCATGCGCTGGTTTGCGGCCCGGACCGCGACTACCTGTGGATACTCTCCCGCACGCCAACCATTTCTGACGAAGTGAAACAGGAGATGCTGGCAGTCGCGACCCGGGAAGGGTTTGATGTCAGTAAGTTTATTTGGGTACAGCAGCCCGGTAGTTAGTGAGTGCTGAGTTTCAGACCAATAATCCCCAATACGATTAACGCCAGACTCGCCAGGCGCATCGGGTTAGCGGACTCACCGAGCAGCACAATGCCGGTGATAGCCGCGCCGACTGCGCCAATACCCGTCCACACGGCATAAGCCGTCCCTACTGGTAACGATTTCATCGCCCAGGCAAGTAGCGCCATACTGACAATCATCGCCGTCACGGTAATAACACTCGGCGTCAAACGACTAAAGCCGTGGGTATATTTCAGGCCAACGGCCCATACCACTTCCAGCAGACCAGCAATAACTAAGATAATCCAGGACATATCAGGCTCCGGAGAATTGGGGCCGTCCCCGGTGAAAAGACGCGTTTGCAGGTCGTCCTGCAAAGCTGATGGTTGAACGGATATTTTGCCAGGTGGCAGGGGAATTTCAACTATTACCTTAGTGACTATCGCAGAAAAAACAAACGGCACGACACAGCTGTCGTACCGTTATTGCTTATTGCTATTGCTGCGCTTTCGTTGCTGCGCCAGAAATCGCGTTACCGCCATCAGAAATGTCTTCACCAACGCCACGCGTGGTGTTGCAGGCAGTTAATACTGTTGAAAGCACCAGAACAGAAAAGATCGCTGCAATTGTCTTCTTCACCATAACGTCTTCCTTTTAGGTAATGTTATTTATGTTTGCCTATAGCAAATTAATAATAGACAACATCGCCAAAAATGACGGAAATCTGATGATTTTTCGGAAGAGAAGAAAAATTAGCTGGCAGCGCGAGAGATGGAGTTGCCGAGATGTTTGATGTCTTCGCCGAAACCGCGAGCGGTGTTACAGCCCGTGAGCAGCGTACTGGCAAGCAAAACAAGAACGATAAGGCGTTTCATCATCTCTGACCTGAATAAGTGATGGTGCAGCCTGCAGGCCGCACCACAACCGCATTACTTCACGCGAGAGACGTATTCACCAGAGCGGGTATCCACTTTGATGACTTCGCCGATTTGTACGAACAGCGGAACCTTAACCACAGCGCCAGTAGACAGGGTAGCCGGTTTGCCGCCAGTACCTGCGGTATCACCTTTCAGGCCCGGATCGGTATCAACGATTTCCAGTTCAACGAAGTTCGGCGGAGTAACGGAGATCGGCTGACCATTCCACAGAGTTACGATACACTCTGCCTGATCCAGCAGCCATTTAGCGTTATCGCCAATTGCTTTTGCATCAGCAGACAGCTGCTCGAAAGTTTCGTTGTTCATGAAGTGCCAGAACTCACCGTCGTTGTACAGGTAAGTCAGGTTCATATCGACAACATCAGCGCCTTCAGCGGAATCAGTAGATTTGAAGGTTTTTTCTACGCGAGTACCGGTCAGCAGACGACGCAGTTTAACGCGAGCAAATGCCTGGCCTTTACCCGGTTTTACGAATTCACTCGCTTCAACCGCGTAAGGTTCGCCGTCTAACATGATTTTAAGACCAGCACGAAAATCGTTGCTATAGTACGTTGCCATAAGGCCCTCTGAAATTTGTTAATTGGTAGCTAAGCCACAAAATGGCGCATATTGTAACCCTAAATACCCCATCCAGAGAAGATTGGTTAACGCAACTTGCCGATGTTGTGACCGATCCTGATGAACTTCTGCGTCTTTTGAATATAGACGCGGACGAAAAACTGTTGGCCGGACGCAGCGCCAAAAAGCTGTTTGCCCTGCGTGTGCCCCGCTCATTTATCGATCGCATGGAGAAAGGCAATCCGGACGATCCTCTTTTGCGTCAGGTACTTACCTCGCAAGATGAGTTTGTCGTCGCGTCCGGATTCTCCACCGACCCACTGGAAGAACAGCACAGCGTAGTGCCTGGTTTGTTGCATAAATACCACAACCGGGCGCTTTTGCTGGTCAAAGGCGGCTGCGCGGTAAATTGCCGCTATTGCTTCCGTCGCCACTTCCCCTATGCCGAAAATCAGGGCAACAAGCGTAACTGGCAGACTGCACTTGAGTATGTTGCTGCGCATCCGGAACTGGACGAGATGATTTTCTCCGGCGGCGATCCGCTGATGGCGAAAGATCACGAGCTGGACTGGTTGCTCACACAACTGGAAGCCATCCCGCATATCAAACGTCTGCGGATTCACAGTCGTCTGCCGATTGTGATCCCGGCACGCATCACAGATGCGCTGGTTGAACGCTTTTCACATTCTACGCTGCAAATCCTGCTGGTGAATCACATCAACCATGCCAATGAGATAGATGAAACATTCCGTCAGGCGATGGCTAAGTTGCGCCGGGTAGGCGTTACTTTGCTGAACCAGAGCGTTCTGTTACGTGATGTGAACGATAACGCACAAACGCTGGCAAACCTGAGTAATGCGTTGTTCGATGCCGGCGTGATGCCGTATTACCTGCATGTGCTCGATAAAGTACAGGGCGCAGCGCATTTTATGGTGAGTGATGACGAAGCACGGCAGATTATGCGTGAGTTGCTGACATTGGTGTCGGGATATCTGGTGCCGAAACTGGCGCGAGAAATTGGCGGCGAACCCAGCAAAACGCCGCTGGATCTCCAGCTACGCCAGCAGTTACTGATTAAACAGGGAAGTTAAACATTAAAATTGCCTGATGCGCTACGCTTATCAGGCCTACATCGTGCATTGAAATTGAATGGATTTGCAATGAACTGTAGGCCGGATAAGGCGTTTACGCCGCATCCGGCAAGAGCAACAAACGCAAGTACAGCAACCTGTCATTAAACTGAGAAATTTAATCTTTGCCCGTTGCATAACCTTTAATTATTCATATGCATTGCTGTTGTTACTTTTTATATAGCTAACACCAATAATTAACCTTTCTTTTCTGTTTATATAGAGTGAGCACGGCTATTTATGTTATTTTAACAACTATTACTACCAAGCCCATTTATCTGGCTTATAAATTAAAATTAATTATTTAATTGAGAAATGGTTAGGGAGAACCTACATGGCCATAAGCATCAAGGGTGTTAATACCGGTGTTATTCGCAAGAGTAATAATTTCATTGCACTGGCGCTGAAAATTAAAGAACCTCGCAATAAAGAATCGTTGTTCTTTATGTCTGTCATGGAACTGCGCGACCTGCTGATTGCGCTGGAAAGTCGTCTGCATCAAAAGCATAAACTGGATGCTGCTGCACGCCTTCAGTATGAGCAAGCTCGCGATAAAGTCATTAAGAAAATGGCAGAAAACATCCCAGAAATTCTGGTTGATGAGCTTAAAAATGCCGATATTAATCGTCGGGTTAACACGCTGGAACTTACCGATAATCAAGGCGAAAATCTTACCTTCGTATTAACGCTACATGACGGTAGCAAATGTGAGTTAGTCGTCAATGAGTTGCAGATTGAAATGCTAGCGCGAGCAATCATTCATGCAATTAATAATGCGGAAATGCGTGAACTGGCATTACGTATTACCTCACTGTTAGATTTCCTGCCGTTATATGACGTTGACTGCCAGGAAAATGGCAATCTGGAATATGACACCTATTCCCAACCGGAATGGAAACATAACTTGTTCGACCATTATCTGGCGGTGCTTTACCGCTTTAAAGATGAAAGTGGCAAAGAACAATTTAGCGGCGCAGTGGTGAAAACGCGTGAAGCAACGCCGGGTAAAGAAGTAGAGGCGATCACTCGCCGAATGCTTGATTTCAGCCCACGACTGAAAAAACTCGCGGGTGTGCCATGTCAGGTCTATGTTCGCACCGTAGCGGCGAATAACGCCCAACCGCTAACCCAGGATCAATGCTTACGCGCGCTGCATCACTTACGTGTTCAATCCACCAGCAAAACTGCACCACAGGCGAAATAATCTCATCTTTGCTAATGCGAGGCTGGAGCCATCCAGCCTGAAATGACTGATAACGTGATCGTTGGTCATGCCGGATGCGGCGTAAACGCCTTATCCGGCCTACAAATTCTCAAGCATTCAATCAGTTGCAATGCCTGCTGTAGGCCTGATAAGCGAAGCGCATCAGGCAATAATACGTTTGTCACCCAGCCTCTGGATCACATCAGTTCGGGCACTTATAAACCTGACCGATAATCTGGCTATCCGTCGGGACAAAACTGGACAACATTCCCTGCGACGGGCTGCTGATGCCATAAATCACGTTACCGCCCATTGCAGCCGCCTGGTTGCGCAGATCGTTTGCTGCGCCGCGCATAGAACCGCCCTCTTCTCCGTGTTGCCCGGAAAGCCAGTTGCTTTGCTTACCTGTCGCAGTACCAATCAGCTGGCACTCTGCGCCTGGCTGCTCGTCCACAATGCGTACACTCTGACCGGCAGCACTCAATTCGTTGCTGGAGCTACAACCCGCCATCAGTAGCGCGGCACCGACAATCCCTGCTAAGTATTTTACGTGCATGTTATTCCCCATAATCAATGAGCTGGACGCCACTCGCGTCGTCCGTGTCTGAATCTTATACTAGAAAGATGACCAAAAGAAAAACCCCCAGACATTTCTGCCCGGGGGTTTGTTTATTTCTGCGAGGTGCAGGGCAATTACATCATGCCGCCCATGCCACCCATGCCGCCCATACCGCCAGCAGCGCCTAAGTCAGCTGCATCGTTTTTCGGCAGGTCGGTAACCATGCACTCGGTGGTGATCATCAGGCCAGCCACAGAAGCCGCGTACTGCAGAGCAGAACGGGTTACTTTGGTTGGATCCAAGATACCCATGTCGATCATGTTGCCGTATTCTTCGGTTGCTGCGTTGTAACCGTAGTTGCCGTCGCCGCCTTTAACAGTGTTAGCAACAACAGACGGTTCTTCGCCGCAGTTCAATACGATCTGACGCAGCGGAGCTTCCATTGCACGCAGTGCAACTTTGATACCCACGTTCTGGTCTTCGTTCTGACCACGCAGGTCAGCCAGTTTAGACGCTACGCGGATCAGCGCAACACCACCACCAGCAACCACGCCTTCTTCTACCGCAGCACGGGTCGCGTGCAGGGCATCTTCAACGCGTGCTTTTTTCTCTTTCATTTCAACTTCGGTAGCAGCACCTACTTTGATAACTGCAACGCCGCCTGCCAGTTTCGCTACGCGCTCCTGCAGTTTTTCACGGTCGTAGTCAGAAGTTGCTTCTTCAATCTGCTGACGGATCTGAGCAACACGGCCCTGGATTGCAGCTTCTTCACCCACGCCATCAATGATGGTGGTGGTGTCTTTGTTGATCACAACACGTTTAGCCTGACCCAGGTCTTCCAGGGTTGCTTTTTCCAGCTCCATACCGATCTCTTCAGAGATTACGGTACCGCCAGTCAGGGTTGCGATATCCTGCAGCATAGCTTTACGGCGATCGCCGAAGCCCGGAGCTTTAACCGCAGCAACTTTCACGATGCCACGCATGGTGTTAACAACCAGAGTTGCCAGCGCTTCGCCTTCAACATCTTCAGCGATGATCAGCAGCGGTTTACCTGCTTTAGCAACGGCTTCCAGAACCGGCAGCATTTCGCGGATGTTGGAGATTTTCTTGTCAGCCAGCAGGATGAACGGGCTTTCCAGTTCTACTGCGCCAGTTTCCGGCTTGTTGATGAAGTAAGGAGACAGGTAGCCACGGTCGAACTGCATACCTTCAACCACGTCCAGTTCGTCCTGCAGACCGGTACCGTCTTCAACGGTGATAACGCCTTCTTTACCGACTTTGTCCATCGCTTCAGCGATCAGTTTACCTACGGTTTCGTCGGAGTTAGCGGAGATGGTACCAACCTGAGCAATCGCTTTAGAGTCAGAGCATGGTACGGACAGCGCTTTCAGTTCTTCAACTGCAGCGGTAACAGCTTTGTCGATACCACGTTTCAGGTCCATCGGGTTCATGCCCGCAGCAACTGCTTTCAGACCCTCAGTGATGATAGCCTGAGCCAGTACGGTTGCAGTGGTGGTACCGTCGCCTGCAGCGTCGTTCGCTTTAGAGGCAACTTCTTTCACCATCTGCGCACCCATATTTTCGAACTTGTCTTCCAGTTCGATTTCACGAGCAACGGAAACACCATCTTTGGTGATGGTCGGTGCACCGAAAGATTTATCCAGAACTACGTTACGGCCTTTCGGACCGAGGGTAACTTTCACTGCATCTGCCAGTACGTTTACGCCGCGCAGCATTTTCACACGAGCGTCGTTACCGAATTTTACGTCTTTAGCTGCCATTATCTTTATTCCTTAAATTCGTATGTTCAGTGTCGTGCGAGGATTACGCTTCAACAATTGCCAGAATGTCGCTTTCGGACATGATCAACACTTCTTCATTGTCGATCTTCTCAGATTTCACACCGTAGCCATCGTTGAAAATAACGATGTCGCCAACTTTCACATCCAGCGGCTTCACTTCGCCATTTTCAAGGATACGGCCATTGCCGACAGCCAGCACTTCGCCGCGGGTGGATTTAGCCGCTGCAGAGCCGGTCAGAACGATGCCGCCAGCAGATTTAGTTTCAACTTCTTTACGCTTGACGATCACGCGATCATGCAATGGACGAATATTCATTGATAACTCTCCTTTGAGAAAGTCCGTATCTGTTATGGGTGACGCCGGAGCTTACGTGGTTTCCCGGCTGGTGACCAGAGAAATGGGGATGAGGATTCGCCCCTTCAAGGGGGAAAAAGAAAAAAAATTCTGATCAGCACAAAATCGGGTGAAAACCCTGATTCACCTCACATTTCATCGCAATTTCTTCATCGCCGTCATAAGCGAATCTGATTGTGCTACCATCGAAAATCTACGCAGTTGCCCAAAATTTGGGCGCAATCGGATATCAACCCATGAGTGGACTCAAACAAGAACTGGGGCTGGCCCAGGGCATTGGCCTGCTATCGACGTCATTATTAGGCACCGGCGTGTTTGCCGTTCCTGCGTTAGCTGCACAGGTAGCAGGCAATAACAGCCTGTGGGCGTGGCCCGTTTTGATTATCTTAGTGTTCCCGATTGCGATTGTGTTTGCGATTCTGGGTCGCCACTATCCCTGCGCAGGCGGTGTCGCGCACTTCGTCGGTATGGCGTTTGGTTCGCGGCTTGAGCGAGTCACCGGCTGGTTGTTTTTATCGGTCATTCCCGTGGGTTTGCCAGCCGCGCTACAAATTGCCGCCGGGTTCGGCCAGGCAATGTTTGGCTGGCATAGCTGGCAACTGTTGTTGGCAGAACTCGGTACGCTGGCGCTGGTGTGGTATATCGGTACTCGCAGTGCCAGTTCCAGTGCTAATCTACAAACCGTTATTGCCGGACTTATCGTCGCGCTGATTGTCGCTATCTGGTGGGCGGGCGATATCAAACCTGCGAATATCCCCTTCCCGGCACCTGGTAATATCGAACTTACCGGGTTATTTGCTGCGTTATCAGTGATGTTCTGGTGTTTTGTCGGTCTGGAAGCATTTGCCCATCTTGCCTCGGAATTTAAAAATCCAGAGCGTGATTTTCCTCGCGCATTGATGATTGGTCTGCTGCTGGCAGGATTAGTCTACTGGGGCTGTACGGTAGTCGTCTTACACTTCGACGCCTATGGTGAAAAAATGGCGGCGGCAGCATCGCTTCCAAAAATTGTAGTGCAACTGTTCGGTGTAGGAGCGTTATGGATTGCCTGCGTGATTGGCTATCTGGCCTGCTTTGCCAGTCTCAACATTTATATACAGAGCTTCGCCCGCCTGGTCTGGTCGCAGGCGCAACATAATCCTGACCACTACCTGGCACGCCTCTCTTCTCGCCATATCCCGAATAATGCCCTCAATGCGGTGCTCGGCTGCTGTGTGGTGAGCACTTTGGTGATTCATGCTTTAGAGATCAGTCTGGACGCTCTTATTATTTATGCCAATGGCATCTTTATTATGATTTATCTGTTATGCATGCTGGCAGGCTGTAAATTATTGCAAGGACGTTATCGACTACTGGCGGTGGTTGGCGGGCTGTTATGCGTTCTGTTACTGGCAATGGTCGGCTGGAAAAGTCTCTATGCGCTGATCGTGCTGGCGGGGTTATGGCTGTTGCTGCCAAAACGAAAAACGCCGGAAAATGGCATAATCACATAATCCGGCGTTTCGACATTAATCCTGGCGATCGTCTTTATGATCAAGGCGGTCGCGCTCATCATCCTTTCGCTGGTACTCACCATCAAAAGTATTACCGCCACCGGTCCCGGCGCTAAAACCGCCGCCTGGCATACGAGAAAAGCGCAAATGCGGCATCAACTTCACTGTCAGATGCTTTTGCACCGGCGGTAATAAAAGCAGAAGACCGAGGAAGTCGGTGAAAAAGCCCGGTAATAAAAGCAGCAAACCGGCAATGATCAGCGAAACACTTTTAATCATCTCCGCCGCTGGGTTTTCACCCGCCGCCATTTTTTGCTGCATCAGCACGAAATTCTTAAAGCCCTGGTTACGTACCAGTGACATCCCGATAACTGACGTGAATATAACCAGCACGAGGGTCAGCAATACCCCCAATACATGGGCAACCTGAATAAAGATTGAAATCTCAATATAGACATAAAGGAAAATGGCAATAAAAGGTAACCAGCGCAAAGGTTTCTCCTGTAATAGCAGCCGGTAAAACCCGGCTACCTGAATGGGTTGCGAATCGCGTTCAGCTTATATTGTGGTCATTAGCAAAATTTCAAGATGTTTGCGCAACTATTTTTGGTAGTAATCCCAAAGCGGTGATCTATTTCACAAATTAATAATTAAGGGGTAAAAACCGACACTTAAAGTGATCCAGATTACGGTAGAAATCCTCAAGCAGCATATGATCTCGGGTATTCGGTCGATGCAGGGGATAATCGTCGGTCGAAAAACATTCGAAACCACATATATTCTGTGTGTTTAAAGCAAATCATTGGCAGCTTGAAAAAGAAGGTTCACATGTCAAACAACATTCGTATCGAAGAAGATCTGTTGGGTACCAGGGAAGTTCCAGCTGATGCCTACTATGGTGTTCACACTCTGAGAGCGATTGAAAACTTCTATATCAGCAACAACAAAATCAGTGATATTCCTGAATTTGTTCGCGGTATGGTAATGGTTAAAAAAGCCGCAGCTATGGCAAACAAAGAGCTGCAAACCATTCCTAAAAGTGTAGCGAATGCCATCATTGCCGCATGTGATGAAGTCCTGAACAACGGAAAATGCATGGATCAGTTCCCGGTAGACGTCTACCAGGGCGGCGCAGGTACTTCCGTAAACATGAACACCAACGAAGTGCTGGCCAATATCGGTCTGGAACTGATGGGTCACCAGAAAGGTGAATATCAGTACCTGAACCCGAACGACCATGTTAACAAATGTCAGTCCACTAACGACGCCTACCCGACCGGTTTCCGTATCGCAGTTTACTCTTCCCTGATTAAGCTGGTAGATGCGATTAACCAACTGCGTGAAGGCTTTGAACGTAAAGCTGTCGAATTCCAGGACATCCTGAAAATGGGTCGTACCCAGCTGCAGGACGCAGTACCGATGACCCTCGGTCAGGAATTCCGCGCTTTCAGCATCCTGCTGAAAGAAGAAGTGAAAAATATCCAACGTACCGCTGAACTGCTGCTGGAAGTTAACCTTGGCGCAACAGCAATCGGTACTGGTCTGAACACGCCGAAAGAGTACTCTCCGCTGGCAGTGAAAAAACTGGCTGAAGTCACTGGCTTCCCATGCGTACCGGCTGAAGACCTGATCGAAGCGACCTCTGACTGCGGCGCTTATGTTATGGTTCACGGCGCGCTGAAACGCCTGGCTGTGAAGATGTCCAAAATCTGTAACGACCTGCGCTTGCTCTCTTCTGGCCCACGTGCCGGCCTGAACGAGATCAACCTGCCGGAACTGCAGGCGGGCTCTTCCATCATGCCAGCTAAAGTAAACCCGGTTGTTCCGGAAGTGGTTAACCAGGTATGCTTCAAAGTCATCGGTAACGACACCACTGTTACCATGGCAGCAGAAGCAGGTCAGCTGCAGTTGAACGTTATGGAGCCGGTCATTGGCCAGGCCATGTTCGAATCCGTTCACATTCTGACCAACGCTTGCTACAACCTGCTGGAAAAATGCATTAACGGCATCACTGCTAACAAAGAAGTGTGCGAAGGTTACGTTTACAACTCTATCGGTATCGTTACTTACCTGAACCCGTTCATCGGTCACCACAACGGTGACATCGTGGGTAAAATCTGTGCCGAAACCGGTAAGAGTGTACGTGAAGTCGTTCTGGAACGCGGTCTGTTGACTGAAGCGGAACTTGACGATATTTTCTCCGTACAGAATCTGATGCACCCGGCTTACAAAGCAAAACGCTATACTGATGAAAGCGAACAGTAATCGTACAGGGTAGTACAAATAAAGAAGGCACGTCAGATGACGTGCCTTTTTTCTTGTGAACAGTAACTTAAAAACAACAACCTAATATCAACTTGTTAAAAAACAAGGAAGGCTAATATGCTAGTTGTAGAACTCATCATAGTTTTGCTGGCGATCTTCTTGGGCGCCAGATTGGGGGGAATAGGTATTGGTTTTGCAGGCGGATTGGGGGTGCTGGTTCTTGCCGCTATTGGCGTTAAACCCGGTAACATCCCGTTCGATGTCATTTCCATTATCATGGCGGTTATCGCCGCTATTTCTGCCATGCAGGTTGCTGGCGGTCTGGACTATCTGGTTCATCAGACAGAAAAGCTGCTGCGCCGTAACCCGAAATACATCACGATCCTCGCACCTATCGTGACCTATTTCCTGACAATCTTTGCTGGTACTGGCAACATCTCTCTGGCGACACTGCCAGTTATCGCTGAAGTTGCGAAGGAACAAGGCGTTAAACCTTGCCGTCCGCTCTCTACTGCAGTGGTATCCGCGCAGATTGCGATCACCGCATCGCCAATCTCAGCGGCAGTGGTTTACATGTCTTCCGTGATGGAAGGTCATGGCATCAGCTACCTCCATCTGCTCTCCGTGGTCATCCCGTCCACCCTGCTGGCGGTTCTGGTGATGTCCTTTCTGGTCACTATGCTGTTCAACTCCAAACTCTCTGACGATCCGATTTATCGCAAGCGTCTGGAAGAGGGCCTGGTTGAACTGCGCGGTGAAAAGCAGATTGAAATCAAATCCGGTGCAAAAACGTCCGTCTGGCTGTTCCTGCTGGGCGTAGTTGGCGTGGTTATCTATGCAATCATCAACAGCCCAAGCATGGGTCTGGTTGAAAAACCGCTGATGAACACCACCAACGCAATCCTGATCATCATGCTCAGCGTTGCAACTCTGACCACCGTTATCTGTAAAGTCGATACCGACAACATCCTCAACTCCAGCACCTTCAAAGCAGGTATGAGCGCCTGTATTTGTATCCTGGGTGTTGCGTGGCTGGGCGATACTTTCGTTTCCAACAACATCGACTGGATCAAAGATACCGCTGGTGAAGTGATTCAGGGTCATCCGTGGCTGCTGGCCGTCATCTTCTTCTTTGCTTCTGCTCTGCTGTACTCTCAGGCTGCAACCGCAAAAGCACTGATGCCGATGGCTCTGGCACTGAACGTTTCACCGCTGACCGCTGTTGCTTCTTTCGCTGCGGTGTCTGGTCTGTTCATTCTGCCGACCTACCCGACGCTGGTTGCTGCGGTACAGATGGATGACACGGGTACTACCCGTATCGGTAAATTCGTCTTCAACCATCCGTTCTTCATCCCGGGTACTCTGGGTGTTGCCCTGGCCGTTTGCTTCGGCTTCGTGCTGGGTAGCTTCATGCTGTAATGATCAATCGCGGGGCGTTCACGCCCCCGCTTTCTTTCCCGCCGACTAACATCCTTCCCCCGTACGTTGTATAGTGACCTCTCTCTTGCGGTTCCATCTGTTCTTGCGAGGTGTTTATGCTTGATGAAAAAAGTTCGAATACCGCGTCTGTCGTGGTGCTATGTACGGCACCAGATGAAGCGACAGCCCAGGATTTAGCTGCCAAAGTGCTGGCGGAAAAACTGGCGGCCTGCGCGACCTTGATCCCCGGCGCTACCTCTCTCTATTACTGGGAAGGTAAGCTGGAGCAAGAATACGAAGTGCAGATGATTTTAAAAACTACCGTATCTCACCAGCAGGCACTGCTGGAATGCCTGAAGTCTCATCATCCATATCAAACCCCGGAACTTCTGGTTTTACCTGTTACACACGGAGACACAGATTACCTCTCATGGCTCAACGCATCTTTACGCTGATCCTGCTACTTTGCAGCACTTCCGTTTTTGCCGGATTATTCGACGCGCCGGGACGTTCACAATTTGTCCCCGCGGATCAAGCCTTTACTTTTGATTTTCAGCAAAACCAACATGACCTTAATCTGACCTGGCAGATCAAAGACGGTTACTACCTCTACCGTAAACAGATCCGCATTACGCCGGAACACGCGAAAATTGCCGACGTGCAGCTGCCGCAAGGCGTCTGGCATGAAGATGAGTTTTACGGCAAAAGCGAGATTTACCGCGATCGGCTGACGCTTCCCGTAACCATCAACCAGGCGAGTGCGGGAGCGACGTTAACTGTCACCTACCAGGGCTGTGCTGATGCCGGTTTCTGTTATCCGCCAGAAACCAAAACCGTTCCGTTAAGCGAAGTGGTCGCCAACAACGCAGCGTCACAGCCTGTGTCTGTTTCGCAGCAAGAGCAGCACACCGCGCAATTGCCCTTTTCCGCGCTCTGGGCGTTGTTGATCGGTATTGGTATCGCCTTTACGCCATGCGTGCTGCCAATGTACCCACTGATTTCTGGCATCGTGCTGGGTGGTAAACAGCGGCTCTCCACTGCCAGAGCATTGTTGCTGACCTTTATTTATGTGCAGGGGATGGCACTGACTTACACGGCGCTGGGTCTGGTAGTTGCCGCCGCAGGGTTACAGTTCCAGGCGGCGCTACAGCACCCATACGTGCTCATTGGCCTCGCCATCGTCTTTACCTTGCTGGCGATGTCAATGTTTGGCTTGTTTACTCTACAACTCCCCTCTTCGCTGCAAACACGTCTCACGTTGATGAGCAATCGCCAACAGGGCGGCTCACCTGGCGGTGTGTTTGTTATGGGGGCGATTGCCGGACTTATCTGTTCACCATGCACCACCGCACCGCTTAGCGCGATTCTGCTGTATATCGCCCAAAGCGGGAACATGTGGCTGGGCGGCGGCACGCTTTATCTCTATGCGTTGGGCATGGGCCTGCCGCTGATGCTAATTACCGTCTTTGGTAACCGCTTGCTGCCGAAAAGCGGCCCGTGGATGGAACAAGTCAAAACCGCGTTTGGTTTTGTGATCCTCGCACTGCCGGTCTTCCTGCTGGAGCGAGTGATTGGTGATGTATGGGGATTACGCTTGTGGTCGGCGCTGGGTGTCGCATTCTTTGGCTGGGCCTTTATCACCAGCCTACAGGCTAAACGCGGTTGGATGCGCGTGGTGCAAATAATCCTGCTGGCAGCGGCATTGGTTAGCGTGCGCCCACTTCAGGATTGGGCATTTGGTGCGACGCATACCGCGCAAACTCAGACGCATCTCAACTTTACACAAATCAAAACGGTAGATGAGTTAAATCATGCGCTCGTTGAAGCCAAAGGCAAACCGGTGATGTTAGATCTTTATGCCGACTGGTGCGTCGCCTGTAAAGAGTTTGAGAAATACACCTTCAGCGACCCGCAGGTGCAAAAAGCGTTAGCAGACACGGTCTTACTTCAGGCCAACATCACGGCCAACGACGCACAAGATGTGGCGCTGTTAAAGCATCTTAATGTCCTTGGCCTACCGACAATTCTCTTTTTTGACGGACAAGGCCAGGAGCATCCACAAGCACGCGTCACGGGCTTTATGGATGCTGAAACCTTCAGCGCACATTTGCGCGATCGCCAACCGTGAACGACACTTGCAGCGGGAAAGACGGAGGAAAATAGCGTGCAACGTGAAGATGTACTGGGAGAAGCCCTGAAATTATTAGAATTACAAGGGATTGCCAACACCACGCTGGAGATGGTTGCTGAACGTGTGGATTATCCACTGGACGAGCTACGCCGCTTCTGGCCAGACAAAGAGGCAATCCTCTACGATGCGCTGCGTTATCTTAGCCAACAGATAGATGTCTGGCGTCGTCAGCTGATGCTGGACGAAACGCAAACCGCCGAACAAAAGCAGCTGGCACGTTATCAGGCGTTATCGGAGTGCGTTAAAAACAACCGCTATCCGGGCTGTCTATTTATCGCTGCCTGTACGTTTTATCCCGATCCTGGCCACCCTATTCATCAACTGGCCGATCAGCAAAAAAGCGCGGCCTACGATTTCACCCACGAACTGTTAACCACACTGGAAGTTGACGATCCGGCGATGGTAGCAAAGCAGATGGAACTGGTGCTGGAAGGCTGTTTAAGCCGAATGCTGGTGAATCGTAGCCAGGCGGATGTCGACACTGCACATCGGCTGGCGGAAGATATCCTGCGCTTCGCCCGCTGCCGCCAGGGTGGTGCATTGACCTGACAGAAACACAGAAAAGAAGCGATTTGCCGCAATCTTAAGCAGTTGAATCGCTTTTACTGAAATTAGGTTGACGAGATGTGCAGATTACGGTTTAATGCGCCCCGTTGCCCGGATAGCTCAGTCGGTAGAGCAGGGGATTGAAAATCCCCGTGTCCTTGGTTCGATTCCGAGTCCGGGCACCAAATTCATATCAACGGACCTCTACGGAGGTTCGTTTTTCGTTTCAGAACGCCACGATTTAAGCGTTCTGCCTACAAATCAATTCTACCGAACTCAACCAGATTCCCCCCACATCAACCCCATTGTGTGGGTATAATTGCGGGCATACCCCAGTTCGACAGAATTTGTACCCTCTTTAACGCATTCAGAAGGCTGAACTATGGCACTGACTGACGCAAAAATCCGGGCTGCAAAGCCCACTGACAAGGCTTATAAACTCACTGACGGGACTGGCATGTTCCTGCTGGTACATCCTAATGGCTCCCGTTACTGGCGTCTCCGTTATCGTATTCTGGGTAAGGAGAAGACTCTGGCACTTGGTGTGTATCCAGAAGTTTCTCTCTCCGAAGCTCGTACAAAACGGGATGAGGCCCGAAAACTGATTTCGGAGGGGGTTGACCCTTGCGAACAGAAAAGAGCTAAAAAAGTAGTCCCTGATTTACAGCTCTCTTTTGAACATATTGCGCGACGCTGGCATGCCAGTAATAAACAATGGGCACAATCACACAGCGATAAAGTACTCAAAAGCCTCGAGACTCACGTTTTCCCCTTTATCGGCAACCGGGATATCACAACACTCAATACCCCGGATCTGCTTATCCCTGTTCGTGCTGCAGAAGCTAAACAAATTTATGAAATCGCCAGTCGTCTGCAGCAAAGAATATCTGCCGTAATGCGTTATGCCGTACAGTCTGGCATCATCAGATATAATCCTGCTCTGGATATGGCTGGCGCATTGACTACGGTAAAACGCCAGCATCGCCCCGCTCTTGATCTTTCTCGCCTGCCTGAACTTTTGTCGCGTATTGGCAGTTACAAAGGGCAAACTGTCACCCAGCTTGCCGTTATGCTGAATTTACTGGTTTTTATTCGTTCCAGTGAACTCAGATACGCCCGCTGGTCTGAAATTGATATTGACAATGCCATGTGGACTATTCCAGCCGAACGCGAACCCCTGCCAGGCGTAAAATTCTCACACCGGGGCTCCAAGATGCGAACACCACATCTTGTGCCACTCAGCAAACAGGCTGTAGCCATACTGACAGAACTACAGACATGGGCTGGTGAAAATGGTCTGATCTTTACGGGAGCACATGACCCGCGTAAACCAATCAGTGAAAATGTAATGAACGCATCTCACACAATTAAACACGGAGCAGTATGATGGTTAAAAGGGTGAAACTGGCAGGTGTGGAGCCTCGCAGATTTCCGGCATCATAGTGCCCAATACGGGATG
>NZ_MIIV01000497.1:0-23405 GCF_001743015.1 Shigella sp. FC1567 | reverse complement strand
TCGGCCTTTGAGGTCGTGGTATGGATGACGGATGGCTGGCCGCTGTATGAATCACGCCTGAAGGGAAAGCTGCACGTTATCAGCAAGCGTTACACTCAGCGCATTGAGCGACATAATCTGAATCTGAGACAACATCTGGCAAGGCTGGGACGGAAGTCACTGTCGTTCTCAAAATCGGTGGAGCTGCATGACAAGGTCATCGGGCATTATCTGAACATAAAATACTATCAGTAAGTTGGAGTCATTACCTAGCTGCTGATGCTCGCCATATAGAAATATTTCGAGAAAATGAGGATTAACAGAATGCTGACTGCCAGTACCACTTTGTTGCGCGGCAGTGGATTGATTATCGTCGCTTTGGGTTTTCCTTTATTCATTCGGTGCTGTGCCGAGTACCAACGGCTAATTTGCGCCAACACCACGATCGCCAGCAGTGCCGCAAGCACAAACCAGCAACGTTGCCTTTGCCATAAGGCGCGATAATCACCGCCGTCAGCAAGGGTCCCAGGGAACTGCCAAAGTTGCCGCCGACCTGAAAGATAGATTGCGCCAGGCCATGCCGCCCGCCGGAAGCCATACGGGCTACGCGAGAAGATTCCGGATGAAAGACCGATGAACTGGTACCGACCAGCGCCGCCGCCAGCAGAACTGCGCCAACACTGCCCGCCAGCGCAAGCAGCACCAGACCACTTAAGGTAAAGCACATGCCAATTGGCAACGACCACGGCATCGGATATTTATCGGTCCAGTAGCCGACCACTGGTTGCAGTAGCGAAGAGGCGAGCTGGAAGGTGAGGGTTATCATGCCAATCTGCATAAATGTCAGAGAAAATTCTGACTGAAGCAGAGGATAAATCGCCAGAATCAGCGATTGGATCATGTCGTTCAGCAGATGTGAGAGGCTGATAGCACCTAAAATACCAAACGATGTTCGGGCCTTGGTCGTTGACGCAGCCGCGCCCGCCACAGGCTGGGTTTGTTCACTCATTGCCATAGGAAAGTCACTTTTTCAGGGTTGCGATGTAAAGAATGATCTTATTTGTGATTATTACCCGACTAACATACCTGTAAGCGTCGCCTGAAGGAAGTCTCAACGCCGAATACAGAATTTCTAATCTGGATGCAGATTTATCTTCACCGGACGCAGACTTGTCTATTATGTTGCGTCATACTATTTTTCAACACGTTGAAATCAGGTCAGGGAGAGAAGTATGAAATTATTGCAGCGGGGCGTGGCGTTAGCGCTGTTAACCACATTTACACTGGCGAGTGAAACTGCTCTGGCGTATGAGCAGGATAAAACCTACAAAATTACAGTTCTGCATACCAATGATCATCATGGGCATTTTTGGCGCAATGAATATGGCGAATATGGTCTGGCGGCGCAAAAAACGCTGGTGGATGGTATCCGCAAAGAGGTTGCGGCTGAAGGCGGTAGCGTGCTGCTACTTTCCGGTGGCGACATTAACACTGGCGTGCCCGAGTCTGACTTACAGGATGCCGAACCTGATTTTCGCGGTATGAATCTGGTGGGCTATGACGCGATGGCGATCGGTAATCATGAATTTGATAATCCGCTCACCGTATTACGCCAGCAGGAAAAGTGGGCCAAGTTCCCGTTGCTTTCCGCGAATATCTACCAGAAAAGTACCGGCGAGCGCCTGTTTAAACCATGGGCGCTGTTTAAGCGTCAGGATCTGAAAATTGCCGTCATTGGGCTGACAACCGATGACACAGCAAAAATTGGTAACCCGGAATACTTCACTGATGTCGAATTTCGTAAGCCCGCCGATGAAGCGAAGCTGGTGATTCAGGAGCTGCAACAGACAGAAAAGCCAGACATTATTATCGCGGCGACCCATATGGGGCATTACGATAATGGTGAGCACGGCTCTAACGCACCGGGCGATGTGGAGATGGCACGCGCGCTGCCTGCCGGATCGCTGGCGATGATCGTCGGTGGTCACTCGCAAGCTCCGGTCTGCATGGCGGCAGAAAACAAAAAACAGGTCGATTACGTGCCGGGTACGCCATGCAAACCAGATCAACAAAACGGCATCTGGATTGTGCAGGCGCATGAGTGGGGCAAATACGTGGGACGGGCTGATTTTGAGTTTCGTAATGGCGAAATGAAAATGGTTAACTACCAGCTGATTCCGGTGAACCTGAAGAAGAAAGTGACCTGGGAAGACGGGAAAAGCGAGCGCGTGCTTTACACTCCTGAAATCGCTGAAAACCAGCAAATGATCTCGCTGTTATCGCCGTTCCAGAACAAAGGCAAAGCGCAGTTGGAAGTGAAAATAGGCGAAACCAATGGTCGTCTGGAAGGCGATCGTGACAAAGTGCGTTTTGTACAGACCAATATGGGGCGGTTGATTCTGGCAGCCCAAATGGATCGCACTGGTGCCGACTTTGCGGTGATGAGTGGAGGAGGAATTCGTGATTCTATCGAAGCAGGCGATATCAGCTATAAAAACGTACTGAAAGTGCAGCCATTCGGCAATGTGGTGGTGTATGCCGACATGACCGGTAAAGAGGTGATTGATTACCTGACCGCCGTCGCACAAATGAAGCCAGATTCAGGTGCCTACCCGCAATTTGCCAACGTTAGCTTTGTGACGAAAGACGGCAAACTCAACGACCTGAAAATCAAAGGCGAACCGGTCGATCCGGCGAAAACTTACCGTATGGCGACATTAAACTTCAATGCCACCGGCGGTGATGGCTATCCGCGCCTTGATAACAAACCGGGCTATGTGAATACCGGCTTTATTGATGCCGAAGTGCTGAAAGCGTATATCCAGAAAAGCTCGCCGCTGGATGTGAGTGTTTATGAACCGAAAGGTGAGGTGAGCTGGCAGTAATCCGAAAGTGCCGGATATTTGCATCCGGCACAATGCTTAATCGCGGCGGGCGATATCAGCAAATTTGGCATCGAGGATCTTCGCCAGATCGCCTGCCGCCAGTTCGATATCCAGTCCGCGCTTGCCGCCAGAAACATAAATAGTGGCAAATTCTTGTGCGGGGGCGTCGATAATCGTCGGCAGACGTTTTTTCTGCCCCAGTGGGCTAATCCCCCCAACCAGGTATCCCGTCGAACGCTGCGCGGCCATCGGATCGGCCATCTCAACTTTCTTGGCACCCAGCGCTTTTGCTACTTTTTTAAGATCCAGTTGACCTGCGACCGGCGTAACGGCCACTGCCAGATGTTTCATATCACCGTTCACTGCCACCAGTAGCGTTTTGTAGACTTGATCCGGATTCAAACCTAATTTTTTGACGACTTCATCGCCAAAATTGGTTTCAGCCGGATCGTGCTCGTAGGTATGGATTTGAAACGAAATCTTGTTTTTTTCGAGTAATTTAACTGCGGGTGTCATGGTAATTTTCCTGCCTTAAACAAAAAAACGAAGCAAGCATACGCCTGATGGCGGTCCAAAAAAAAGAGTCATCTTGCCTAAGAGTATTGGCAGGATGGTGAGATTGAGCGACAATCGAGTTACACCGTCGCTTAAAGTGACGGCATAATAATAAAAAAATGAAATTCCTCTTTGACGGGCCAATAGCGATATTGGCCATTTTTTTAGCGCAACATTTGCGGCAAATTCCCTTCTCCATACAGGTGTAGTGCACCGACCGCGACCACATATCGCCCCGGCGGCATGGCGCGTAATTTATCCCGCCAGGCGAGATTTCGCTGATGCATCAGCACATCGTACAGCGACTGACTGAACGTATTGGGCAGCGTTATATCATTATTTTGCGGAGGTGCATTCAGCCACCAGCTCATCATTTGTTGCAGCAACCGTGCGTTGGTATGCCAGTGGGTCAGCGTATCGTCCAGCAGCGCCAGTCCTTTGTCAGGGAGCTGGAGCAACATGGTAATCTGGTTTTCAGCCCCTTCCAGTTCAATCACGGGTTTATGTTGTTGCTTCGCCGCCTGCAATAACTGGTAATCGATACCGTATTCTGCCCGCAGCCCCAGTTTTTGTGCCTGCGTCGCCTGAAGAACCATCGCGATTTGCCACAGCGGTTGAGTAGAAAAGAGCGACGGAGAAATGCCCATCTCCTGGCTAATGTGCTGCAGATTTTGGAGTTGCTCCTCGTTAATGCGCTCTTCCAGCGCCTCGCAAGTAGGCAAATTAGCAAAAGGCGTATCGCTGGTGGAAACATCCGCCTCGACGATCAGCGCATCGGCGTTTTTGAGCTTTTTGAGCAAACGGGTGGGCAGGGGAGTCATATCGTGGCTACCCATATGAATACTGCCAATCAGATGAAAATGGCGATTGCCGGGAAGGGTGATATCGATGGCAGGCCAGGTGTAATGATTACCGCGCAGCGCGGCCCAAAGCGTTTTTACCCGGTACAACAGATCCATACGACCTCCCTTTGTGAAATATCATGCTAGCGCGCGGTGAGGGATGGCGCAAATGGAGTTGGGGACTTGTTTAATGTGTTTGTATGATTCAGTATGTTCTTGCATCGCTATTCACAGGGAAGCAACAGTTAAAAACCATGAAACAGGCAACAAGAAAACCGACGACACCCGGAGATATTCTTCTCTATGAATATCTGGAACCGCTCGATTTGAAAATCAATGAGTTAGCAGAGTTGCTGCATGTTCATCGTAATAGCGTCAGTACACTGATCAATAATAATCGTAAACTCACCACTGAGATGGCATTCCGTCTGGCGAAAGTTTTTGATACCACAGTCGATTTTTGGCTAAACCTCCAGGCGGCAGTTGATCTTTGGGAAGTTGAAAACAACATGCGCACCCAGGAAGAATTGGGACGGATTGAAACAGTGGCTGAATATTTGGCACGCCGTGAAGAGCGTGCAAAAAAGGTCGCGTAAGGCCAAAACATCGCTTCATCTCGTAGGCCGGATAAGGCGTTCACGCCGCATCCGGCATCCGAGCACCATTGCCTGATGCGACGCTTACCCGTCTTATCAGGCCTACAAACCTGTGCCTGAACCGTAGGCCGGATAAGGCGTTTACGCCGCATCCGGCAGTCATGCGTCGATGCCAAATGCGCCGCCCTAAAGCAGCGCATCCGCAATGACGTACTTATTCCTTCGGTTTAAACCGCAGCAACCGGTTGGCGTTACTCACTACGGTAATCGACGAGAGCGCCATTGCCGCTCCGGCAACTACCGGGTTAAGCAGTGTTCCAGTAAACGGCCACAAAATACCAGCGGCGACCGGAATACCAATGCTGTTGTAGATAAACGCACCGAGCAGGTTCTGCTTCATATTGCGCAGCGTTGCGCGGGAAATCGCGAGCGCATCTGCAACACCCATCAGGCTATGGCGCATCAGGGTAATCGCCGCGGTTTCAATGGCAACATCACTGCCGCCACCCATCGCAATACCGACATCCGCCTGAGCCAGCGCTGGCGCGTCGTTAATGCCGTCGCCCACCATTGCCACCTGACGTCCTTCACTTTGCAGACGTTTGATCGCTTCGGCTTTACCGTCTGGCAGCACCCCGGCGATTACCTCATCAATCCCTGCTTCTTTGGCGATCGCATTGGCGGTGGTTGGGTTATCCCCGGTCAACATCACCAGACGATATCCCGCTTTATGCAGGCGTTGCAGCGCCGCCACGCTATCACTACGCAACGGATCGCGTACAGCCAGCAGGGCTACTACTTTCCCGTCAATCGCCAGCAGCACAGGCGTTGCTCCTTGCGATGCCTGAGCTGAAATATCGGCTTCAATCGCTTTAGTATCGACTTGCTGGTCATTTAACAGCGCCGGATTACCCAGCAATAACGCATGACCTTCAGCTTCACCGCTTACGCCCAGCCCGCGCAATGTGCGGAAACCGTTGACCTGCGGCAGCTGCATATCGCCTGCTTTATCGAGGATCGCTCGTGCCAGCGGATGGCTGGAACCTTGCTCCAGCGCCGCCGCCAGACGCAATGCTTGCGCTTCATCAACATCAGCAAATGTTTTTACTGCGACAACCTGCGGCTTCCCTTCGGTCAGCGTCCCGGTTTTATCGAACACGACGGTATCGAGTGTACTGGCGCGTTGCAGCGCGTCGGCGTCCCGCACCAGCACGCCAAACTCAGCCGCCCGCCCGACGCCGGAAATAATCGACATTGGCGTCGCCAGCCCCAGCGCACACGGACAGGCAATAATCAGCACCGTGGTGGCTATCACCAGGGTATAGACAATCTGCGGTGCCGGACCAAAGAAATACCAGATTGCTGCACTGATCAGCGCAATCACCACTACTACCGGCACAAATACGGCTGAGATTTTATCCGCCAGCTGACCGATTTCTGGCTTGCTGCTCTGGGCCTGGCGCACCATGCGAATAATCCTTGACAGCGTGGTATGGCTGCCAACCGCACTGGCGCGAAATAGCACGCTACCGTCCTGTACCACTGTCCCGGCATGGACGCTTTCGCCTTCGCCTTTTTGCTGCGGGATTGGTTCGCCCGTCAGCATCGCTTCATCCAGCCATGCTTCGCCCTGGGTAATCTCGCCATCTACCGGCACGCGATCGCCGGTCGTCAGGCGCAGTAACATCCCTGGCTGAACTTCCGCCAGCGGCACGCTTTTTTTCACCCTCTGCGGTGACCACTCGCGCCGTCGGTGGGGTTAAATCGAGTAATTTCTCCAGCGCCTTAGAAGAACGCTGACGCGCGCGCGCTTCCAGCATATGGCCGAGATTAATCAGACCGATAATCATCGCACTGGCTTCATAGTAAAGATGCCGCGCTTCCATCGGGAACCACTGCGGCCACAGGTTGACGCTCATCGAATAGAGCCACGCCACACCCGTACCCAGCGCCACCAGCGTATCCATCGTCGCCGCACCGTTCAGCAGGCTTTTCCACGCGCTGCGGTAAAAATGCCCGCCGGCGAAAACCATTACCGCCAGGGTTATCAGGCCGATAACTAACCACAGGCTGCGGTTGTCAGCGGTGACCATCATGTTATCGCCGATCATCCCCCAGACCATTACCGGAATACCCACCGCCAGTGCGACAATCGCCTGCCAGCGGAAGCGCTTCATCGTAGCGACGGCGGTTTCCTGCTGGCGCTCGCGGCGTTTCGCGTCATCTTCAATCGCTTCCGCGCCGTAGCCCGCTTTTTCCACCGCCTGCACTAAATCTTGTGGGGAGGCACTGCCCATCACCAGCGCAGTACGCTCCGCCAGGTTTACCCGTGCCTGAGTGACGCCCGGTACGCTTTGCAGCGCATTTTGTACGCGGGTGACACAGCTGGCGCAGCTCATGCCGCTCAGCAGCAACTGCTGGCTGTCATCGTCATCGGCGGTCGCTGCCGGAAGCGCCTCAGAAACCGCTGTCAGTGCTTCCGACGGGATTGATGACTCCGCCAGCGGTTTAGCCTTTGGGTGGCTTACAGATGCGTCATAACCCGCTTGTTTGATGGTTTCGATCAGCTGTTCTGCACTGGCAGTCCCGGTAACGTGCGCTTCAGTGATAGACACATCCGCTTGTTCCACATCCGGGCGCTGTTCGAGACTTTCTTTCACGCGTTTAACGCAGTGACCGCAGGACAGGCCGTCCAGGGTCAGGTCGATAGTTTGTGACATAAAACACTCCTTTAAGACAGTTTTGACTGGCTGTGATAAAGGTTAAACCTTCCAGCAAGGGGAAGGTCAAGAAATTAATAAACCAGGCGGGTAAAAGTCCGTAAAGATTAAAAAATCGGCTCGATTTGCATCAGGATTAGACATTTATTTCTTTGTTTTCCTGTAGTTAAGTTGCTGGTGCTAAGTTAAATCAGGATGCCTGAAAATCGGCACCGGGGTGAGGAATTACCTCCCGCATCTATAAAAAGGAGTTAACAAAAGATGTTAGATGCAAACAAATTACAGCAGGCAGTGGATCAGGCTTACACCCAATTTCACTCACTTAACGGCGGACAAAATGCCGATTACATTCCCTTTCTGGCGAATGTACCAGGTCAACTGGCGGTAGTGGCTATCGTGACCTGCGATGGCAACGTCTATAGTGCGGGTGACAGTGATTACCGCTTTGCACTGGAATCCATCTCGAAAGTCTGTACGTTAGCCCTTGCGTTAGAAGATGTCGGCCCGCAGGCGGTACAGGACAAAATTGGCGCTGACCCGACCGGATTGCCCTTTAACTCAGTTATCGCCTTAGAGTTGCATGGCGGCAAACCGCTTTCGCCACTGGTAAATGCTGGCGCTATTGCCACCACCAGCCTGATTAACGCTGAAAATATTGAACAACGCTGGCAGCGAATTTTACATATCCAACAGCAACTGGCTGGTGAGCAGGTAGCGCTCTCTGACGAAGTCAACCAGTCGGAACAAACAACCAACTTCCATAACCGGGCCATAGCCTGGCTGCTGTACTCCGCCGGATATCTCTATTGTGATGCAATGGAAGCCTGTGACGTGTACACCCGTCAGTGCTCCACGCTCATCAATACTGTTGAACTGGCAACGCTTGGCGCGACGCTGGCGGCGGGTGGTCTGAATCCGCTGACGCATAAACGCGTTCTTCAGGCCGACAACGTGCCGTACATTCTGGCCGAAATGATGATGGAAGGGCTGTATGGTCGCTCCGGTGACTGGGCGTATCGCGTTGGTTTACCGGGCAAAAGCGGTGTAGGTGGCGGTATTCTGGCGGTCGTCCCTGGCGTGATGGGAATTGCCGCGTTCTCACCACCGCTGGACGAAGAAGGTAACAGTGTTCGCGGTCAAAAAATGGTGGCATCGGTCGCTAAGCAACTCGGCTATAACGTGTTTAAGGGCTGATCATGATGAACACGGAAGGTAATAACGGTAACAAACCCCTCGGTCTATGGAATGTCGTTTCCATCGGTATTGGGGCAATGGTGGGGGCGGGGATCTTCGCGCTGCTGGGGCAGGCTGCGTTGCTAATGGAAGCCTCGACCTGGGTCGCCTTTGCTTTTGGCGGTATTGTGGCGATGTTTTCCGGTTATGCCTATGCGCGTCTGGGGGCGAGCTATCCCAGCAATGGCGGCATTATCGACTTCTTTCGTCGCGGATTAGGCAACGGCGTCTTTTCGCTGGCGCTCTCGTTACTGTACCTGTTGACGCTGGCGGTGAGCATCGCCATGGTCGCCCATGCTTTTGGCGCTTATGCCGTGCAGTTTTTGCATGAAGGCAGCCAGGAGGAGCACCTTATTTTGCTCTACGCGTTGGGGAGCATTGCGGTGATGACGCTTTTCAACTCCTTAAGCAACCATGCGGTAGGGCGGCTGGAAGTGATCCTCGTCGGCATTAAAATGATGATCCTGTTATTGCTGATTATTGCCGGTGTCTGGTCGCTGCAACCAGCGCATATTTCCGTCTCTGCGCCCCCCAGCTCCGGTGCGTTCTTCTCCTGTATTGGGATAACTTTCCTTGCCTATGCGGGCTTTGGCATGATGGCGAACGCGGCGGATAAAGTGAAAGATCCGCAGGTCATTATGCCACGGGCGTTTCTGGTGGCGATTGGCGTTACCACGTTGCTTTATATCTCGCTGGCACTGGTTTTGCTTAGCGATGTATCGGCATTAGAGTTAGAAAAATATGCCGATACCGCCGTAGCGCAGGCTGCTTCTCCGCTGCTCGGACATGTGGGTTATGTGATCGTCGTCATCGGCGCTTTACTGGCGACGGCTTCAGCCATTAACGCGAACCTGTTCGCCGTGTTTAACATCATGGACAACATGGGCAGCGAACGCGAACTGCCGAAGCTAATGAATAAATCCCTGTGGCGGCAGAGTACCTGGGGCAACATCATTGTCGTGGTGTTGATTATGCTGATGACGGCGGCACTGAATTTAGGCTCACTCGCCAGCGTTGCCAGCGCCACCTTTTTGATTTGCTACCTGGCGGTGTTTGTGGTGGCGATCCGCCTGCGTCATGATATTCACGCCTCGTTGCCGATTCTTATCGTTGGTACGTTGGTGATGTTGTTGGTGATCGTTGGCTTTATCTACAGTCTGTGGTCCCAGGGTAGCCGTGCGTTGATATGGATTATTGGCTCACTCTTACTCAGCCTTATTGTGGCAATGGTCATGAAGCGCAATAAAACCGTATAACATCTCTCTGTGCGCAGTACTTCCTGTATTATTGTGGTGGCGGTCGATATTCGCACTGGCAAAAAAACGTGCTTGAATATCTGTTGAAACCCTTTAACAAAGCACAGGAGGCGTTGCGCGAACGATGAACATCAGCGATGTAGCAAAAATTACCGGCCTGACTAGCAAAGCCATTCGCTTCTATGAAGAGAAGGGGCTGGTGACGCCGCCGATGCGCAGCGAAAACGGTTATCGCACCTACACGCAGCAGCATCTCAACGAACTGACCTTACTGCGCCAGGCACGGCAGGTGGGCTTTAACCTGGAAGAGAGCGGCGAGCTGGTGAATCTGTTTAACGACCCGCAGCGGCACAGCGCCGACGTCAAACGGCGCTCGCTGGAGAAGGTGGCGGAGATCGAACGACACATTGAGGAGCTGCAATCCATGCGCGACCAGCTGCTGGCACTGGCGAATGCCTGCCCTGGCGATGACAGCGCCGACTGCCGATTATCGAAAATCTCTCCGGCTGCTGTCATCATCGGGCAGGGTGATTAAGACGAGACGGCTCGGATATGTAGGGTTATCCCTTCTATCGCAATGACTTCAACATGCGTACCTGCACCGAGATCCTCGCTGGCGCTGACAGGCCATGAACTGTCACCGACGCGCATATGACCGCGCCCGTTGACCAGCGGAGATTCCAGCACAAAACGTCGGCCAATCAGCTGCTGCCCGCGCTGGTTTAAATGACTATCGCTGTGCTTTTGTTCGCGCACCCGCCGCGACAACCATTTCCACCACAGCCAGGCGGCGAGCAGCGTCAGGATGGCAAACATTACCCCTTGCCACTCCCAACCCAGCGGCACCAGCCAGACCACCAGGCCGGTAATCACCGCTGCCACGCCGCTCCACAACAAATAACCATTTCCGCCCAGCATCTCGGCTGCCAGCAGCAAACCGCCGAGACTGAGCCAGAAAATATGTGGATGAACGACCATTAACTCCATCATGGCTGAGTCCGTTTGTTGGCGCTGTCTTTCACCAGTTCGGCAATCCCGGCAATCGACCCCATCAGGCTGCTGGCCTCTAATGGCATCATCACTACTTTGCTGTTACTGGAGGAACCGATCTGCTGTAACGCTTCGGTGTATTTCTGCGCTACGAAGTAGTTCACCGCCTGAATATCACCGGAGGCGATAGCTTCAGACACCATTTTGGTGGCGCGGGCTTCTGCTTCGGCGGAACGTTCACGCGCTTCAGCCTGTAAAAACGCCGACTGACGTTCGCCTTCCGCTTTCAGGATTTGCGACTGTTTTTCACCTTCGGCTTTGAGGATTTCCGCCTGACGGATCCCTTCCGCTTCAAGAATGTAAGCGCGTTTGGTACGTTCCGCTTTCATCTGCGCGTTCATTGAAGAGATAAGCTCTGCCGGTGGGCGCACGTCGCGAATTTCAATACGGGTGACTTTAATCCCCCACGGGTTGGTGGCTTCATCGACAATACGCAGCAGGCGTGAGTTGATGCTGTCGCGCTGAGAGAGCATTTCGTCAAGTTCCATTGAACCCAACACGGTACGGATGTTAGTCATGGTCAGGTTGATGATCGCCAGCTCCAGATTGCTGACTTCATAGGCAGCGCGTGGCGCGTCAATCACCTGAATAAAACAGACTGCGTCGATGGTAACGTTGGCGTTATCTTTCGAGATAACTTCCTGGGAAGGGATATCGAGCACTTGCTCCATCATATTGATCTTGCGACCAATGCGATCCATAAACGGCACCACCAGACTGAGCCCCGGCTGTAACGTTTTGGTATAGCGACCAAAACGTTCTACCGTCCATTGATAGCCCTGCGGCACGATTTTGACGCCCGCGCCGACAATGACCAGCGCGACAAAAATGAGAATCGGGATAAAGATAAGCATCGGAAAAACCTCCTGTTGTACCGTCCATAATCAGCAAAATTGCTGCTTGATTAAACAAATTATACCTGATTACTGAAAGAGAGTTCCCCCTTATTCCTGCGAAGGATAAACTGTTTTTAGTAAAAATCAGAAAAAGGGAACAGCGATGCAGGAAAATAGTCCTTTGCTTCAGCTACAAAACGTAGGATATCTGGCGGGTGATGCGAAGATTCTTAATAACATCAATTTTTCGCTGCGTGCTGGCGAATTTAAGTTAATTACCGGTCCTTCTGGTTGTGGCAAAAGTACGCTGCTAAAAATAGTTGCTTCATTGATCAGCCCAACCAGCGGAACGTTACTGTTTGAAGGTGAGGATGTCAGCACACTAAAGCCAGAAATCTACCGCCAACAAGTCTCTTACTGCGCCCAGACACCGACGCTGTTTGGCGATACGGTATACGATAATCTGATCTTTCCCTGGCAGATCCGTAACCGGCAGCCTGACCCAGCCATTTTTCTCGATTTTCTCGAACGCTTCGCCTTGCCGGACAGCATTTTGACGAAAAATATCGCCGAGCTATCTGGTGGTGAAAAACAACGCATCTCACTGATTCGTAACCTGCAATTTATGCCGAAGGTTTTATTGCTGGATGAAATCACCAGTGCGCTGGATGAAAGTAATAAACATAACGTTAATGAGATGATCCATCGTTATGTGCGCGAGCAAAATATTGCCGTGCTGTGGGTGACACACGATAAAGACGAAATTAATCATGCGGATAAAGTGATTACACTGCAACCGCATGCCGGAGAAATGCAGGAAGCACGCTATGAACTCGCATAATATTACTAACGAATCATTGGCACTGGCATTAATGCTGGTGGTGGTGGCAATCTTAATTAGCCATAAAGAAAAACTGGCGCTGGAGAAAGATATTTTCTGGAGCGTCGGGCGCGCGATAATTCAGCTGATTATTGTCGGCTATGTGCTGAAGTATATTTTCAGCGTGGATGATGCCAGCCTGACATTATTGATGGTGTTATTTATCTGCTTTAATGCGGCGTGGAACGCGCAAAAACGCAGTAAATATATTGCTAAAGCTTTTATCTCATCGTTTATTGCCATTACGGTTGGGGCGGGAATTACCCTGGCGGTGCTGATTCTCTCAGGGTCGATTGAATTTATCCCGATGCAGGTGATCCCTATCGCCGGGATGATTGCCGGTAACGCCATGGTAGCGGTGGGGTTGTGTTACAACAATTTAGGGCAACGGGTCATTAGCGAACAGCAACAGATTCAGGAGAAACTGAGTCTTGGCGCGACGCCGAAGCAGGCTTCAGCGATATTGATTCGCGACAGTATTCGCGCGGCTTTAATTCCGACGGTCGATTCAGCAAAAACGGTTGGCTTAGTGAGTTTACCAGGAATGATGTCCGGGCTGATATTTGCCGGGATTGATCCGGTGAAGGCGATTAAATATCAGATTATGGTGACCTTTATGCTGCTCTCAACCGCCAGCTTGTCGACCATTATTGCCTGCTATTTAACCTATCGTAAGTTTTATAATTCGCGCCACCAGTTGGTGGTGACGCAATTGAAGAAGAAATGATGCGATGCCGGATGCGCAGCATCGCATCCGGCGTTGTGGTTCATGTGCCGAACAACGGAATATCAATACAACAATGCATACAGCTGGCGGCGATACTTCGACGCCAGTGCATCACCCGTACCCAGCGCAGCGAGGATCTCCTGGAACGTTTTACGCGTCTGACCGTCTGCGGCGGTGAGATCTTTACGCAGATGCCCGAACAGCAACTCCAGCGCCTCTTCATTGCGCCCAACCTGATGCAGTTGCAGCGCCAGTTGCGTCGCCAGTGCGGCATCTTCTGGATTCTCCGCCACCTGCTGTTGCAACTGTTGAATTTCCGGCGTATCAGCCGCCTGCTTCAGCAGTTCGATTTGCGCCACCAGCCCCTGGTAGCGGGTGTCCTGATCCTGCAACGGAATGGTTTTCAGCACCGCTTCCGCATCTTCAGAACGGTTCAGCGCAATCAGCGTTTCTGCCAGCAGCAGGCCGATCTCCCCGTTCTGATTCGACAACTGCCAGGCGTCTTTCAGCAATGGCAGGGCATCGGTGTAATTGCCTTCCTGCATCAGTTGCATCGCCTGCTGCGCTTTCAGCTCTTCTTCGCGCGGCAGCACTTTATCCAGCAGGGCGCGGATCGCCTCTTCCGGTTGCGGCCCCTGGAAGCCATCTACCGGTTGCCCGTTCTGGAACAGATACACGGTCGGAATCGCGCGCAGACCAAACTGGGCGGCAATCATCTGCTCCGCGTCGCAGTCCAGCTTCGCCAGAATAAATTGCCCGTTGTACTGCGCCGCGAGGCTTTCCAGGATCGGGGTTAACTGCAAACAGTGCTGGCTACGTTCAGACCAAAAATAGAACAGCACCGGAGTGGTCATCGACTGTTCAAGAACCTGTTGCAGGTTAGATTCGTTAATGTTGACAATATTTTCTACGGACATGGAGTCGCTCTCTGTTGTCGATATTTTCTTTGACATGGGGGCTTAAGCGCGCGCTTCAACTCACCCCTGCAATATTTTGTCCATCACGCGCCCAGGCAGCAGGCGCTTGAGCACCATTACTGCCCAGGTCACCAGCGTTACCGGATAGCGCATCTTCGGCTTCTCGCTAATAAAAGCATGGCGCACTTTGTCGACCACCGCTTCCGGTCCCAACGTAAAGCGGGCGGCGATGCCGGGATTTTCGACTGGTTTATCACTTTGCGTCTGGTTGACGTTGTCGGTGAAGCGAGTACGAATGGGACCGGGTTCGATCAGGCTGACTTTAATTCCGCTGTGGCGTAGCTCCATGCGCAGCGCGTCTGACCACGCCTCCAGCGCATATTTACTGGCCGCGTAAGCGCCACGACCCGGCGTGGAGATTAATCCCATCACCGATGATGTCATCACAATACGCCCTTCACCGTGCGGTAACATCGCGGGTAACAGGCGCATGGTGAGCTGGTGTGCGCCGAAAAAGTTGGCGGAAAACTGCTGTTCCATCTGCGCACGGCTGATGGTGGAAAGGGGGCCATACATGCCGAATCCGGCATTGTTAAAGATCCCATACAGACAATTATCGGTCAGGGCGATCACCTCGTCTGCTGCGCGATCAACACTTTCTGGTGAATCCAGATCGATCAACACGCCGGTAAATCCCATGTTGTTCATACGCTCAACATCATCCGGTTTTCGGCAACCTGCCAGCACATGAAAACCCTGGCGTTTTAATTCGAGCGCGCTTTCCAGGCCAATTCCACTGGAACATCCGGTAATTAAGACCGATTTTTGCATAACTTTACCTGTCAGGATCTCCGTTGCTTTATGAGTCATGATTTACTAAAGGCTGCAACTGCTTCGCCATCCAGTCGGCAATAAACGGCTGGGCGTCGCGGTTGGGATGAATACCGTCATCCTGCATCCATTGTGGCTTGAGGTAGACCTCTTCCATAAAAAAGGGCAGCAGCGGAACATCAAACTCTTTGGCGAGTTTGGGGTAAATGGCGCTAAAGGCTTCATTATAACGGCGACCATAGTTTGCAGGCAGACGTATTTGCATTAACAATGGTTCAGCGTTGGCGGCTTTGACATCCTGCAAAATCTGGCGCAGCGTTTGCTCGGTTTGCTGTGGCTGAAAACCACGCAAACCGTCATTGCCGCCCAGTTCAACCAGCACCCAGCGCGGCTGATGCTGTTTCAGCAGAGCCGGAAGGCGCGCCAGTCCTTGTTGCGAGGTGTCGCCGCTGATGCTGGCATTAACTACCGACGTTTTACTCTGCCACTTATCATTCAACAAGGCAGGCCAGGCCGCGCTGGCAGACATTCGATACCCGGCGCTCAGGCTATCACCCAGAATCAATAACGTGTCCGCTGCGGCGGCACGGAAGGTTAACAGGACCAGGAACAGGAAGGGCAAATGCCAGCGGAAAACATTGTTGAAGTTCATCATCTTAAGAAGTCCGTCGGTCAGGGGGAGCATGAACTCTCCATCCTCACCGGAGTTGAGCTGGTTGTCAAACGTGGCGAGACCATCGCACTGGTGGGCGAGTCGGGATCGGGTAAGTCAACCTTGCTGGCGATCCTCGCCGGGCTTGATGACGGCAGCAGTGGCGAAGTGAGTCTGGTGGGACAACCGCTACATAATATGGACGAAGAAGCGCGGGCAAAGTTGCGCGCGAAGCACGTCGGCTTTGTTTTTCAGTCATTTATGTTAATTCCTACCCTTAACGCGCTGGAAAACGTCGAGCTTCCGGCTCTGCTGCGCGGTGAGAGTAGCGCGGAAAGTCGTAACGGGGCGAAAGCGTTGCTCGAACAGTTAGGGCTGGGTAAACGTCTGGATCATCTTCCGGCACAGCTTTCCGGCGGTGAACAGCAACGAGTGGCGCTGGCACGAGCCTTTAATGGTCGACCTGATGTGCTGTTTGCCGACGAACCCACCGGCAACCTTGACCGCCAGACGGGCGATAAAATTGCCGACCTGCTGTTTTCCCTCAACCGTGAACATGGCACCACGTTGATTATGGTGACCCACGACCTGCAACTGGCGGCACGCTGCGACCGCTGCTTACGGCTGGTGAACGGGCAGTTGCAGGAGGAAGCATGATTGCACGTTGGTTCTGGCGCGAATGGCGTTCGCCGTCGCTATTAATTGTCTGGCTGGCGCTAAGCCTGGCGGTGGCCTGCGTGCTGGCGCTGGGCAATATCAGCGATCGCATGGAGAAGGGCTTAAGCCAGCAAAGCCGTGAGTTTATGGCGGGCGATCGGGCGTTGCGCAGTTCACGCGAAGTGCCGCAAGCGTGGCTGGAGGAAGCGCAAAAGCGCGGCCTGAAAGTCGGCAAGCAGCTGACTTTCGCCACAATGACCTTTGCAGGCGACACACCGCAGCTGGCGAACGTCAAAGCGGTGGATGATATCTACCCGATGTATGGCGATCTGCAAACTAATCCCCCTGGCCTGAAACCGCAGGCGGGCAGCGTATTGCTGGCCCCACGCCTGATGGCACTGCTTAACCTGAAAACGGGCGACACCATTGACGTGGGCGATGCCACCTTGCGGATTGCCGGAGAAGTGATTCAGGAACCGGATTCCGGTTTTAACCCCTTCCAGATGGCTCCGCGTCTGATGATGAATCTGGCGGATGTCGATAAAACCGGAGCCGTGCAGCCGGGGAGTCGGGTCACCTGGCGTTATAAATTCGGCGGCAACGAGAACCAGCTCGACGGCTATGAGAAATGGTTGTTACCTCAGCTTAAACCCGAACAACGCTGGTACGGTCTGGAACAGGACGAAGGCGCGCTGGGGCGATCGATGGAACGCTCGCAACAGTTCCTGCTGCTTTCGGCGCTTCTGACCTTGCTGCTGGCAGTGGCAGCGGTGGCGGTAGCGATGAATCATTACTGTCGCAGTCGCTACGATCTGGTGGCGATCCTCAAAACGCTGGGGGCAGGGCGAGCGCAACTGCGTAAGCTAATCGTCGGTCAGTGGTTGATGGTGCTGACGCTTTCAGCCGTTACCGGTGGGGCCATAGGCCTGTTGTTCGAAAACGTGTTGATGGTGCTGCTCAAGCCCGTTCTGCCTGCTGCACTACCGCCAGCCAGCCTCTGGCCGTGGCTGTGGGCGCTTGGCACCATGACGGTCATCTCGCTGCTGGTGGGGCTACGACCATACCGCTTGTTGCTGGCAACGCAGCCTTTACGCGTATTACGTAATGATGTGGTAGCGAACGTCTGGCCGCTGAAGTTTTATCTGCCGATTGTCAGTATGGTGGTTGTGCTGCTGCTCGCCGGATTAATGGGTGGCAGCATGCTGCTTTGGGCGGTGCTGGCGGGCGCGGTAGTACTGGCTTTGCTGTGCGGTGTGCTGGGCTGGATGCAGCTGAATGTACTTTGCCGCATGACGCTGAAATCGCTACCTCTGCGCCTGGCGGTTAGCCGCCTGTTACGTCAGCCGTGGTCAACGTTAAGCCAGCTTTCGGCATTTTCGCTCTCCTTTATGCTGCTGGCGCTGTTGCTGGTATTGCGTTGCGATCTGCTCGACCGCTGGCAGCAGCTACCGCCAGAAAGCCCGAACTACTTTTTAATTAACATCGCCACAGAACAGGTAGCACCGCTAAAAGCGTTCCTCGCGGAACATCATATAGTCCCGGAATCATTTTATCCGGTAGTGCGGGCGCGGCTGACGGCGATTAACGATAAGCCGACAGAAGGTAATGAAGATGAGGCGCTTAATCGCGAACTCAATCTTACCTGGCAAAATACGCGGCCCGATCATAATCCGATTGTCGCCGGTAACTGGCCGCCAAAAGCCGATGAAGTGTCGATGGAAGAGGGGCTGGCGAAACGCTTAAACGTTGCCCTCGGTGGTACCGTGACTTTTATGGGCGATACCCAGGAGTTCCGCGCTAAAGTGACCAGCCTGCGCAAAGTGGACTGGGAAAGTCTGCGGCCTAATTTCTATTTTATTTTCCCGGAAGGGGCATTAGACGGGCAACCGCAGAGCTGGCTTACCAGTTTCCGCTGGGAGAATGGCAACGGCATGTTGACGCAACTCAACCGCCAGTTCCCGACCATTAGCCTGTTAGATATTGGCGCGATTTTAAAACAGGTCGGTTAGGTGCTGGAGCAGGTAAGTCGGGCGCTGGAGGTGATGGTGGTGCTGGTCACCGCCTGCGGTATGTTGCTGTTGCTGGCACAGGTGCAGGTGGGAATGCGCCAGCGTCATCAGGAGCTGGTGGTATGGCGCACACTCGGTGCGGGGAAAAAACTGCTGCGCACGACATTGTGGTGTGAGTTCGCCATGCTTGGGTTTGTTTCCGGCCTGGTGGCCGCAATTGGTGCGGAAACGGCACTGGCAGTGTTGCAGGCGAACGTGTTTGATTTCCCGTGGGAGCCAGACTGGCGATTGTGGATTGTTCTGCCGTGCAGCGGTGCGCTGCTGCTGTCGCTTTTCGGCGGCTGGCTGGGGGCGCGACTGGTTAAGGGTAAGGCGCTGTTCAGGCAGTTTGCGGGGTGATGAGAGTAAATAAGGGGCGTTCTGGTTGAATGGAACGCCTTGTTTAAATTAATTCTACAATATGTTTCATTGATGATGTTATTGAATTGGTGATTTCCTATCTTTCTATTGCTGATATTAATCTGAATTGGTGGAGTTTAATAATTTTAAATATAGCCCTACAAAAATAACTCAGACTAATAAAATCATAAATCATATGCGTTGAATGGATATTATCCATATAGTGAATTTGTTGATGATGAATTCATCTGTGCTAAAAATTTTAGTTTAATAAAATATTGAAAGTGACCTGTAATAACAGTTATTGTTGATTGAGAACAAATAAGTTTATGTGAAAAATATATAAATACATTAGCTGGTCATGTGTGTCATTTTATTTTTTTGTTGCTAACACAGGGATATGAACAATAACTAAAAGGGCACTTTATATGAGCGGAAAACCAGCGGCGCGTCAGGGAGATATGACTCAGTATGGCGGTCCCATTGTCCAGGGTTCGGCAGGTGTAAGAATTGGCGCGCCAACTGGCGTGGCGTGCTCGGTGTGTCCGGGCGGGATGACCTCGGGCAACCCGGTGAACCCGCTGCTCGGTGCAAAAGTACAGCCCGGCGAGACGGACCTTGCGCTGCCCGACCCGCTGCCGTTCATTCTCTCCCGCACCTACAGCAGCTACCGGACGAAGACGCCTGCGCCAGTGGGAACTTTTTGGCCCCGGCTGGAAAGCGCCTTCTGATATCCGCTTACAGATACGCGATGATGCACTGGTACTCAACGACAACGGCGGGCGGAGCATTCACTTTGAGCCGCTGCTGCCGGGGAAGGCTGTGTACAGCCGCAGTGAGTCAATGTGGCTGGTGCGTGGCGGTAAGGCAGCGCAGCCGGACGGCCACACGCTGGCACGACTGTGGGCGTCGCTGCCGCCGGATATCCGGTTAAGCCCGCATCTTTACCTGGCGACCAACAGCGCACAGGGGCCGTGGTGGATACTGGGGTGATCTGAGCGGGTGCCGGGTGCTGAGGACGTACTGCCAGCGCCGCTGCCGCCGTACCGGGTGCTTACCGGGATGGCGGACCGCTTCGGGCGGACGCTGACGTACCGGCGTGAGGCCGCAGGCGACCTGGCCGGGGAAATCACCGGCGTGACGGACGGTGCCGGGCGGGAGTTCCGTCTGGTGCTGACCACACAGGCGCAGCAGGCGGAAGAGGCCCGGCAGCAGGCGGTCGTCGCCGGAGCAAAACGACCGGACATTCCTGATTCACTGCCGGAGAGCACAGAGTACGGCCCCGACAGGGGTATCCGCCTTTCGGCGGTGTGGCTGATGCACGACCCGGCATACCCGGAGAGCCTGCCCGGTGCGCCACTGGCGCGGTACACGTATACGGAAGCCGGTGAACTGCTGGCGGTATATGACCGCAGCAATACGCAGGTGCGCGCTTTCACGTATGACGCGCAGCACCCGGGCCGGATGGTGGCGCACCGTTACGCGGGAAGGCCGGAGATGCGCTACCGCTACGACGATACGGGGCGGGTGGTGGAGCAACTGAACCCGGCAGGGTTAAGCTACCGCTATCTTTATGAGCAGGACCGCATCACCGTCACCGACAGCCTGAACCGGCGTGAGGTGCTGCATACAGAAGGCGGGGCCGGGCTGAAACGGGTGGTGAAAAAAGAACTGGCGGACGGCAGCGTCACGCGCAGCGGGTATGACGCGGCAGGAAGGCTCACGGCGCAGACGGACGCGGCGGGACGGCGGACAGAGTACGGTCTGAATGTGGTGTCCGGCGATATCACGGACATCACCACACCGGACGGGCGGGAGACGAAATTTTACTATAACGACGGGAACCAGCTGACGGCGGTGGTGTACCCGGACGGGCTGGAGAGCAGCCGGGAATATGATGAACCGGGCAGGCTGGTATCGGAGACATCGCGCAGCGGGGAGACAGTACGCTACCGCTACGATGACGCGCACAGTGAGTTACCGGCGACGACAACGGATGCGACGGGCAGCACCCGGCAGATGACGGCGGTTCACCGCGAGGAAGGTATCAGCCTTTACCGCCACTATGACAACCGTGGCCGGTTAACCTCGGTGAAAGACGCACAGGGCCGTGAAACGCAGTATGAGTACAACGCCGCAGGCGACCTGACTGCCGTTATCACCCCGGACGGCAACCGGAGCGAGACACAGTACGATGCGTGGGGAAAGGCGGTCAGCACCACGCAGGGCGGGCTGACGCGCAGTATGGAGTACGATGCTGCCGGACGTGTCATCAGTCTGACTAACGAGAACGGCAGTCACAGCGACTTCAGCTACGATGCGCTGGACCGGCTGGTACAGCAGGGCGGCTTTGACGGGCGGACGCAACGTTATCATTATGACCTGACCGGAAAACTCACGCAGAGTGAGGATGAGGGGCTTGTCACCCTCTGGCACTACGATGCGTCGGACCGCATCACGCACCGGACGGTGAACGGCGACCCGGCAGAGCAGTGGCAGTATGACGGCCACGGCTGGCTGAGAGAAATCAGCCACCTGAGCGAAGGCCACCGTGTCGCTGTCCACTACGGCTACGACGATAAGGGCCGCCTGACGGGCGAACGGCAGACGGTGGAGAACCCGGAGACGGGGGAACTGCTGTGGCAGCATGAGACGAAACACGCCTACAACGAACAGGGGCTGGCAAACCGCGTCACGCCGGACAGCCTGCCGCCGGTGGAGTGGCTGACCTACGGCAGCGGTTACCTGGCGGGCATGAAGCTGGGCGGGACGCCGCTGGTCGAGTATACGCGGGACAGGCTGCACCGTGAGACGGTGCGCAGCTTCGGCAGCATGGCAGGCAGTAATGCCGCATATGAACTGACCAGCACATACACCCCCGCAGGCCAGTTACAGAGCCAGCACCTGAACAGCCTGGTGTATGACCGTGACTACGGGTGGAATGACAACGGCGACCTGGTGCGCATCAGCGGTCCGCGACAGACGCGGGAATACGGCTACAGCGCCACGGGCAGGCTGGAGAGCGTGCGCACCCTCGCACCGGACCTGGACATCCGCATCCCGTATGCGACCGACCCGGCGGGAAACCGGCTGCCGGACCCGGAGCTACACCCGGACAGCACGCTCACGGCGTGGCCGGATAACCGCATCGCAGAGGATGCGCACTATGTTTACCACTATGATGAATACGGCAGACTGACGGAGAAGACGGACCGCATCCCGGCGGGTGTGATACGGACGGACGACGAGCGGACCCACCACTACCACTACGACAGCCAGCACCGCCTGGTGTTCCACACGCGGATACAGCATGGCGAGCCACTGGTCGAGAGCCGCTACCTCTACGACCCGCTGAGCCGCCGGACGGGGAAACGGGTGTGGCGTCGCGAGCGTGACCTGACGGGGTGGATGTCGCTGTCGCGTAAACCGGAGGTGACGTGGTACGGATGGGACGGCGACCGGCTGACGACGGTACAGACCGACACCACGCGTATCCAGACGGTATACCAGCCGGGGAGCTTCGCGCCGCTCATCCGCATCGAAACAGACAACGGTGAACGGGAGAAAGCGCAGTGCCGCAGCCTGGCGGAGAAGTTACAGCAGGAAGGGAGCGAAGACGGTCACGGTGTGGTGTTCCCGGCTGAACTGGTGGGGCTGCTGGACAGGCTGGAGGGGGAAATCCGGGCAAACTGCGTGAGCAGTGAAAGCCGCCAGTGGCTTGCGCAGTGCGGGCTGACGGTGGAGCGGCTGGCGGCACAGATAGAGCCGGTTTATTTGCCTGAGCGAAAAATACATCTTTATCACTGTGACCACCGGGGCCTGCCGCTGGCGCTTATCAGTGAAGACGGCAATACGGCGTGGAGCGCGGAATATGATGAATGGGGCAACCAGCTTAATGAGGAGAACCCGCATCACCTGCACCAGCCGTACCGGCTGCCGGGGCAGCAGTATGATAAGGAGTCGGGGCTGTACTACAACCGGAACCGGTACTACGATCCGTTGCAGGGGCGGTATATCACTCAGGACCCGATAGGGCTGGAGGGGGGATGGAGTCTGTATGCGTATCCGCTGAATCCGGTGAATGGTATTGATCCATTAGGGTTAAGTCCCGCAGATGTAGCGCTAATAAGAAGAAAAGATCAACTAAACCATCAAAGAGCAGGTAATGCTGCCAACTTACTGATTTAGTGTATGATGGTGATTTTAAGGTGCTTGCGTGGCTTCCATTTCCATCAGATGTCCTTCCTGCTCCGCTACTGAAGGCGTGGTGCGTAACGGCAAAAGCACTGCCGGACATCAGCGCTATCTCTGCTCTCATTGCCGTAAAACATGGCAACTACAGTTCACTTACACCGCCTCTCAGCCCGGTACGCACCAGAAA
>NZ_MIIV01000496.1:0-23462 GCF_001743015.1 Shigella sp. FC1567 | reverse complement strand
TCGGCCTTTGAGGTCGTGGTATGGATGACGGATGGCTGGCCGCTGTATGAATCACGCCTGAAGGGAAAGCTGCACGTTATCAGCAAGCGTTACACTCAGCGCATTGAGCGACATAATCTGAATCTGAGACAACATCTGGCAAGGCTGGGACGGAAGTCACTGTCGTTCTCAAAATCGGTGGAGCTGCATGACAAGGTCATCGGGCATTATCTGAACATAAAACACTATCAGTAAGTTGGAGTCATTACCTCTCTATTTGCCAATCAGGATTTAAACAAACAACTTTCTGATGTTGAGGATTTTATTACTAAAAAAGTGGATGCCATTATTATCTCTCCGGTCGATTCGAAAGGCGTCCAGGCGGCGATAATTAAAGCCGATAAGGCCGGTATTCCCGTTATCACCGTCGACGTCGCTGCGGAAGGCGTTCCGGTCGTATCGCATGTTGCGACCGATAACTATGCGGGAGGCGTTGAAGCAGGCAAGTTAATGGGCAAACTTTTGAATGGTAAAGGTACTGTAGCCAGTATTTCTTATCCGGCACTACAATCGGTGGTTGCGCGCGTTGATGGTTTTAAGAAAGGGTTAAGCGATACACCGGATATTAAAATTGTTGCTGAACAGCCTAGTATTACGCGGGCTGAAGCGTTAACGACTGCGCAAAACATTATGCAGGCAAATGCCAACCTGAATGGTCTGTTTGGCTTTGGTGATGATGCGGCGCTGGCAGCGGTTATCGCAGCAAAATCTGCGCATAACGACAACATCAAAATCATTGGTTTTGATGGCATGAAAGAAGCGCGTGATGCCGTTGACAGTGAAAAAACGTTTGCGGCCGTGATTCGGCAATATCCCGATCAAATGGGTGCTAAAGCCATTGATGCCGCTGTTGATCACCTCAATGGTAAACCGGTAGAAAAAATGATCCCGGTACAACCCGGCGTTTATACAGGTAAATAGTAAACATCTTCACCTCACAACAAAACGTTATTGGCGTTTTGTTGTGACACCGAGGTCATTATGACGGATGTTATTCTTGATGTTTCGCATATTGCGAAGACATTTGGTCATGTTCAAGCATTAAAAGATATTACCCTCTCTTTACGTAAAGGGCGGGTGCATACTTTATTAGGCGAGAATGGTGCCGGTAAATCGACATTAATGAAAATACTGGCCGGTGTTTATCCGCCAACCCAGGGAACGATAACACTACGTGGTGAAACTATCACCATTAATAATCCGCAGCATTCACGCCAGTTAGGAATTGCGATTATTTTTCAGGAATTGAGCCTGAGTAATAATATGACCGTGGCGGAAAATATTTATGCCAATAATGAACCGCGACGTTTTGGCATTATTAACGATAAAAAAATGCTCGCAGATTGCCAGAATCTCCTCGCGGAACGGGGCATACCACTAGACCCACTAGAAATGGTCGGCAATATGTCGATGGCACATAGGCAACTGGTAGAAATTGCTAAAGCCTTAAGCTATGCAGCGGATGTCGTGATTATGGATGAACCGACATCTTCGCTAAGTGATAATGAAGCGGAGATTCTGTTTAACATTATTGAAAAATTAAAGCAGCGAGGCTGTGCGGTTATTTATATCTCTCATCGCATGGATGAAATTATGCGGATTTCAGATGATATTTCGGTGATCCGCGACGGTGAGTATATCGCCACGCATGAAAAGAAAAACAGTGATATCCAGCATTTGATTGCCCAAATGGTTGGTCGGGAAATGAAAAATATTTGGCCAGCACGTCTTGGGGAAATACCGGATGAAAATGTTCCTGCAAAACTGGAAGTAAAAAATCTTTCCCATCCTTCGCTTTTTAAAGAGATCAGTTTCGCTGTGCGTCCGGGGGAGGTCCTCGGATTTTTTGGCCTGGTGGGGGCCGGGCGTTCCGATGTGATGAAGGCGCTCTTTGGCCTCGTTTCGTATCAGGGGACTGTGTTGATTGATGGTAAGGAAGTCAGGATCACTAATCCTAAACAGGCTATTGATCATGGCATTGCTTTTGTGACCGAAAACCGCAAGGAAGAAGGGTTAGTGCTGATGCACGACGTCAATATGAACACGCACCATGTGGCGTTTCAATATAACGCTTCGCGGATGGGACTCATCAATCACCGACAAGAAGAGGCGAAGACGCTGCAATCAATTGCCAGAATGAACACTAAAGTGAGTTCTGTACATCAGGCAGTGGGAGCGCTGAGCGGCGGTAATCAACAGAAAATCGTGTTATCGAAGTGGCTGGAGAAAACTCCGCGTATTTTATTGCTCGATGAGCCAACGCGCGGAGTGGATGTCGGCGCAAAATTTGAAATCTATAACGTGATACGTCAACTGGCTGCGGCAGGGACAGCAATTATTCTGGTGTCCTCTGAACTGCCAGAAGTCATGGCACTTAGCGATCGTCTGGTGGTAATGCGTAATAAAACGATTGCCGATATTTATTCATGTGAAAATTTAACGCAGACACAGGTAATGACCGCTGCAACAGGAGTACGTTAAATGACAGAGAAAACTCTTGCCAGTCCGAAACCTTCGGAAATTCCCATTGCAAATAATTTAAAAAAAGTCTTCAGGCAATATGGCGGTATCCTCAGTGGAATGGTGGTGTTAATCATTCTGTTCAGTTTTATTAATGACAGTTTTTTTACCGCCAACAACATTACTAATATTATTCTTCAGGTTTCGATAATTGCAATTACCGCCTATGGAATGACTTATGTACTTTTGCTTGGCGATATTGATTTATCGGTCGGTTCAACCATTGCATTGATTGGCACATTTGCTGCGCTTGGGGCTTCATGGGGAATTCCATTTATTTTATTGGTCCCATTATCCATTATTGCAGCACTGGCTCTGGGGATGATAAATGGTGGCTTGACGGCTATAGCGGGGATCCCGTCGTTTATTGTCACCGTTGCTACTATGGGGATCTTCCGTGGTATCGCTTATATAGTGACCGATGGTATGCCCATCATGATTAAAGATGATGCCTTTCTGGCACTGGGGAATGGAGAATTTCTCTATATACCTATTCCAATCTGGATATTAATCATCTTATTGCTGATTAACCACTTCATTCTTACTAAAACAACCTTTGGACGAAAAATTTATATCACTGGTGGTAATAAAGAAGCGGCAATTTATTCAGGGATAAATGTCACCCGCTTGAAAATTAAAGTCTTTATGATTACAGCCGTGCTGGCAGGTATCAGCGGGATGATCCTCGCCTCACGCCTCTATTCCGGGTAACCGAATTCCGCGTTGAGCTACGAACTGGATGCTATTGCTGCGGCTGTACTGGGAGGCACCAGCCTGAACGGCGGCTATGGAACCGTGGTGGGGACGGTGATCGGCGCATTAACTATCGGCGTTATTAATAATGGCATGAACTTAATGAATGTTCCCTATTTTTACCAGATGGTGGTTAAAGGATTAGTCATTCTTGTAGCCGTTTATTTTGACGTAAGAAATAAAAGAAAACGCAGCTAATCATTTCAAGGAATTAATCATATGAGTAAGGTCTTCACAATTGGAGAAATTCTGGTTGAAATTATGGCGAGTAAAATCGGCCAGCCATTTGATCAACCAGGTATCTGGAACGGCCCTTATCCCAGTGGTGCGCCCGCTATTTTTATCGACCAGGTGACACGTCTTGGCGTTCCGTGCGGCATCATTAGCTGTGTGGGGAATGATGGCTTTGGTGATATTAATATACATCGTCTGGCTGCTGACGGTGTGGATATCAGGGGGATTTCAGTCTTACCTCAGGAAGCTACCGGGAGTGCCTTTGTTACTTATCATAACTCTGGCGATCGCGATTTTATTTTTAATATTAAGAATGCCGCTTGCGGTAAATTATCGGCGCAGCATGTTGATGAAAATATTCTGAAGGACTGTACCCATTTTCATATTATGGGCTCTTCCCTGTTTTCGTTTCATATGGTATGACGCAGTAAAAAAAGCGGTAACTATCGTTAAAGCAAATGGTGGTGTTATTTCTTTCGACCCTAATATTCGTAAAGAGATGCTCGATATTCCAGAAATGCGTGACGCCCTCCACTTTGTTCTTGAGTTAACGGATATCTATATGCCCAGCGAGGGCGAAGTGTTGCTCTTGTCGCCACATTCGACGCCGGAGCGTGCAATCGCAGGTTTTCTTGAAGAAGGTGTTAAAGAGGTGATTGTGAAGCGCGGCAATCAAGGTGCCAGTTACTACTCCGCGAATGAGCAGTTTCATGTTGAGAGCTATCCGGTGGAAGAAGTTGACCCGACCGGTGCGGGAGACTGCTTTGGTGGCGCGTGGATTGCCTGCCGCCAGCTAGGGTTTGACGTCCATCGAGCGCTGCAATATGCCAATGCCTGCGGTGCGCTGGCGGTAACCAGACGTGGCCCAATGGAGGGAACGTCTCGCCTTGCGGAAATCGAAGCGTTCATCCAGCGCCATGACATGTCCATTCGGGAAGCAGCACAATGAAAAACGAAATTTGGTCGTGGATTGGCGATCTCTCGCAGGTTGCCGGAATTAAACACTATGAGTTACGTAGTGGCAGAGCAAAGGGTACAGAAGCGTTTGATGTCCGTACTGGTGCGGGACTGGCATTTACGGTGGTAAAAGATCGCGCGCTGGATATTGCATGGGCCAGCTACAAGGACACGGCGCTTTCTTTTATCACCCCCAACGGCATTGTCGCCCCCGCTTTTTTTGAGTCTCAGGGCAACGGATTTTTACGTAGCTTTTACGCGGGGTTACTGACTACCTGCGGACTTAGCTACATTGGCACGCCTTGTGAGGATGAAGGAGAAACGCTGGGGTTACACGGGCGTTTGGCTGCGACTCCAGCAGAAGAGGTGGGGTATCGCACAGAACGGACCGACGACGGCATTGAATTTGTCATCAATGGCAAAGTACGGGAAACGCGACTGTTCGGCGAAAATCTGACGCTGGAAAGGACCATTCGCTGCCGTTATGGCGAAAATGTGCTGCGCATTGAAGACAAGGTGACTAATCATGGTTTCACCCGCCAGCCGCTGCAAATTCTTTATCACTTTAATTACGGCTGGCCTTTATTATCGCCACAGGCCAGAAATCTTGCTGTCGGCTAAAAGCGTAACGCCACGAACTCCGCATGCGGCGGAAGGGTTAACCAGTCATCTGGAGATTTGTACCCCACAGCCCGGTTTTGACGAGCAGGTTTACTATCTCACGTTGAATAGCGACAGTCAGGGGATGAGTAAAGTTGCTCTGGTGAACGCCGAACTGGGGTGGGGAATTTACGAGAAATTCGACACCATGCAGCTACCCAACTTTATCCAGTGGAAAAATTTAGGCGCGGGTGAGTATGTTATGGGACTGGAGGTCAGTAATAGTTTTCCTGACGGTCGTGATAAAGAACGAGCGCAGGGGCGTCTGCCCTTTATTGAGCCAGGGGAAACAAAGAAATACTGCTTTGAGCTGGGAATTGTTGATGGCGATGCTGAAATGAGCGCGTTGAAAGCGGAAATTGCAGGCTACCGTTAGCTAACGGCAATAAAAACGCCGGGCAGCGTTAACAGGCCCGGCGTTGATTACGTTCTTTGCTAAGCGCGATGAAAACACCGCGCGTCACAAATTATTTTTCCTGAAGACCGAGTTTTTTCTCCAGATAGTGGATGTTAGTGCCACCATGCTGGAAGTTCTCGTCATTCATGATGCGGATCTGCAGATCAACGTTGGTTTTGATACCGTCGATGATCAGCTCCTGCAGCGCATTCTTCATGCGAGCAATCGCCACGTCACGGTTTTCACCGTAGCAAATCAGCTTACCGATCATTGAGTCATAGTACGGCGGTACGGTGTAGCCCGCGTAGATATGAGACTCCCAACGCACTCCAAAACCGCCAGGTGCGTGGAAACGGGTGATTTTGCCTGGGCTTGGCAGGAAGGTGTTCGGATCTTCGGCGTTGATACGACATTCCACCGCATGGCCGCGAACGTGAACTTCTTCTTGCTTGATCGACAGCGGTTGACCGGCAGCGATACGCAGCTGTTCTTTGATCAGGTCAACGCCGGTGATCATTTCTGTAACCGGGTGTTCTACCTGAATACGGGTGTTCATTTCGATGAAATAGAACTCGCCGTTTTCGAACAGGAACTCGAAAGTACCTGCACCGCGATAGCCGATATCAACACACGCTTTAGCGCAACGTTCGCCGATGTAGCGACGTAGTTCCGGGGTAATGCCCGGTGCTGGTGCTTCTTCGACCACTTTCTGGTGGCGGCGCTGCATGGAGCAGTCACGTTCCGCCAGATAGATAGCGTTGCCCTGACCGTCAGCCAGTACCTGAATCTCGACGTGGCGAGGATTTTCCAGGTATTTCTCCATGTAAACCATATCGTTGCTGAAAGCAGCTTTCGCTTCCGCACGGGTCATGGAGATGGATTGTGCCAGTTCAGCGTCGCCGCGCACTACGCGCATACCGCGACCACCACCGCCGCCGGAGGCTTTGATAATCACCGGATAACCAATGCGTTTAGCAATGGCACGGTTTTTATCCATATCGTCGCCCAGCGGGCCGTCAGAACCCGGTACGCAAGGGACGCCCGCTTTTTTCATCGCCGCGATTGCGGATACTTTGTCGCCCATCAGGCGAATGGTTTCTGCTTTCGGGCCAATGAAGATAAAGCCGGAGCGTTCAACCTGCTCGGCAAAGTTGGCGTTCTCGGAGAGGAAGCCGTAACCCGGATGGATTGCTACTGCGCCGGTGATTTCAGCGGCGCTGATGATTGCCGGGATGTTCAGATAACTTTTTACTGACGGAGCAGGGCCAATACAGACCGTTTCATCTGCCAGTAATACGTGTTTTAGATCGCGATCCGCGCTGGAGTGCACAGCGACAGTCTTGATGCCCAGTTCTTTACAGGCACGAAGAATACGCAATGCAATCTCGCCGCGGTTGGCAATAACAATTTTATCCAGCATGTTCGCCTCGTTACTCGATGACGACCAGCGGCTCGTCAAATTCTACCGGTTGTCCACTTTCGACCAGAATTGCTTTCACGGTACCGGATTTGTCCGCTTCGATCTGGTTCATCATTTTCATGGCTTCAACGATGCACAGGGTATCGCCCACGTTGACTTTCTGACCCACTTCGATGAACGCTTTTGCGTCCGGGCTTGGGGTGCGGTAGAAAGTACCAACCATCGGGGAGCGTACGATGTGACCACTGATTTCCGCTGCTGCTGGCGCTTCCATGGAAGGAACGGTCGCCGGAGCGGCTGCGTTAGATTGAGCTGGCTGCTGCATCATTGGTGCAGCGTAAGCTTGTTGCATCACAGGGAAACTTGCGGCAGGAGCTGCACGGCTAATGCGTACTGACTCTTCGCCTTCAGAAATTTCCAGTTCGGAGATGCCTGATTCTTCAACCAGCTCGATCAGTTTTTTAATCTTACGAATATCCATGAGTGGGTTCCGTACTCTTTGTTTAGTGTGATTGTGACAGGCGTTTCACCGCCGTCTGTAAAGCGTATGCCCCGACAGCTGTATGCATAGCGATAAATTCCAGCAGGCCGGGACGCCGGTCTATTTTGCCCCAGAGTATCAATGTTAGACTTGACGGACATTGTGCAGCGATCTGCTGCTATCCTCCGGCAAAAAACAAAATATACCTTCGTTGCGCCAATGTCACCTTTTCCGCAGCGCAAAAACTGCGTCAGGGAGGACGAGGTCGCACATTATAACGATTTCGTAGCAATTGGCAGCTAAATACTGGTCTTATCAGGGAAGATAATCAACAGCTAACATGTAAATAACCTTCAACACCGTGTAATTTGCAACAAGCCGCACAATTCACGAAATTAGCGCCATCATCGACGGAACTTCTTATAACGTAAGGTGAAAAGCTGTAAAGCCAGCCCTGCGAAGATGAGGGGCTGCAATGAGATAATCTTCACAGACCACAAATAATGTAGGGATGCCAGGATCGCGACAAGATAGACGACATTACGCAGCGGTTGCTGGGGATTACCCAATTTTCACTGCATCGTCTGGATAGATGTGAATGCTAAAGCACGCAAAATCAACCGACTGACAATTCTCAGCATTAAATAGGTTCGAGTGGTTAATTTGTAGTCAAATAAAATCAGATTATTCACCCCATGGTACCAGAAATCAGTAACAGGTTAAGCGTAGTGTCGCCCAGGCAAAGCACCATAAACCTAACAGGCGACGGAGGCGTATCAATAATGGCTGTTTAGAGGAGTATCAATGCGCATCAATTTGTGGTCAGTCGAAATCATGACTTTCCAGTTTGGATGATGTTGTACAACTTCCTGACCAAGGTGTTCGACGAAAGCTGTCCGGCTAACCGCTTTTCCCGTTAACCGATTGAATAATGATGTCAAAATGAGTTCCCTCTCTTATTATTCCTTGCTAAATGGTTAGTTAACCTTCACCAGCGTGCGACCCTGGATCTGGTTATTAATGATGGCCTCGGCAAAGTTCGGTGCCTCTGACAGAGATATCTCTTTTGCCGCCTGGGTATAGAATGATTCCGGTAAATCGGCGACCAGTCGCTGCCAGGCTTGTGCGCGGCGTTCTGGTGGCGTCATTACTGAATCCACCCCTTGCAAACGGACATTACGCAGAATAAATGGCATGACCGTGGTTGGCAGAGTAAAACCACCCGCCAGACCACAGGCCGCCACGCAGCCGCCGTAATTCATTTGCGCCAGCACTTTTGCCAGCACTTTGTCGCCAACAGTGTCAATTGCCCCAGCCCAGACTTGTTTTTCCAGAGGACGGGATTCGGCAAACTCATCACGAGGGAGAATACGGCTGGCACCTAAACTTTTCAGATATTCATGGGTACTTTCGCGACCGGAAACGGCAACGACCTGATAACCCAACTTATGCAGCAGCGCCACGGCGGTACTGCCGACGCCACCACTGGCACCCGTCACGACAATCTCCCCGTCCTGCGGGCGAACACCGGCATCTTCCAGCGCCATCACACACAGCATGGCGGTAAAACCGGCAGTACCGATAATTATTGCTTTACGCGCGTCCAGCCCTTGCGGCATGGCAACCAGCCAGTCACCTTTCACTCGCGCCTGCTCCGCCAGCCCACCCCAGTGGTTTTCACCAACGCCCCAGCCAGTGAGTAACACCTCCTGACCGGCATGAAAACGCGGATCTTCGCTGGTGCGTACAGTTCCGGCAAAATCGATCCCAGGAATCATCGGAAAATTACGGATGATTTTTCCCTTACCGGTAATCGCCAGCGCATCTTTATAGTTCAGGCTCGACCAGTGAACATCGACCATGACATCGCCCTCCGGCAGGCGACTTTCGTCCAGAGTCTGTACTGATGCGAGAGTTTTGCCGTCCTGCTGTTCTAAAAGTAACGCCTGCATAAGTGGTCCTCATGTGCATGATGGATTGGAAAATAATTTCTGAAGATTATACTCGCTAATGGAAAAGCAAAGCCGATGAAGCGCAATAAATTGCGAGATAAATCTGATTTGCTAGTATGCCCGCTTCCTCACTATCGGAGTTAACACAAGGATGAGATTAACGACGAAATTTTCGGCCTTTGTTACGCTGCTCACCGGGTTAACAATTTTTGTGACTTTGCTGGGCTGTTCGCTAAGTTTCTACAACGCAATTCAGTATAAGTTTAGTCATCGCGTTCAGGCGGTGGCGACGGCGATTGATACCCACCTTGTGTCGAATGACTTCAGCACATTAAGGCCACAAATTACCGAATTAATGATGTCGGCAGATATCGTTCGTGTAGACCTGCTCCATGGTGATAAACAGGTTTATACCCTGGCCAGAAATGGTAGTTATCGTCCGGTTGGCTCCAGCGATCTGTTTCGTGAACTGAGCGTTCCGTTAATAAAGTATCCGGGGATGTCGCTGCGTCTGGTTTATCAGGATCCGATGGGCAACTATTTCCATTCGTTGATGACCACCGCGCCGCTCACGGGGGCGATTAGCTTTATCATTGTTATGCTCTTCTTGGCGGTACGCTGGTTACAACGGCAACTTGCCGGGCAAGAATTGCTGGAAACCCGGGCTACTCGTATCTTAAACGGTGAGCGTGGCTCTAATGTGTTGGGAACCATCTATGAATGGCCGCCCAGAACCAGCAGTGCGCTGGATACGCTGCTTCGTGAAATTCAGAACGCACGCGAACAACACAGCCGTCTTGATACGCTGATCCGCTCTTATGCCGCCCAGGACGTGAAAACCGGCCTCAATAACCGACTCTTTTTCGATAATCAGTTAGCAACGTTACTGGAAGATCAGGAGAAAGTAGGTACCCACGGGATCGTGATGATGATTCGTCTGCCGGATTTCAATATGTTGAGCGATACTTGGGGGCACAGCCAGGTTGAAGAACAGTTCTTCACTCTGACGAATCTGCTGTCGACATTTATGATGCGCTACCCTGGCGCACTGCTGGCGCGTTACCACCGCAGTGATTTTGCTGCGCTGTTACCGCACCGGACGTTAAAAGAGGCAGAGAGCATCGCCGGTCAGTTAATCAAAGCCGTCGATACCTTGCCGAACAATAAAATGCTCGATCGCGACGATATGATCCACATTGGTATCTGCGCCTGGCGTAGTGGTCAGGATACCGAGCAGGTAATGGAACATGCAGAGTCTGCCACGCGTAATGCGGGATTGCAGGGCGGCAATAGCTGGGCTATTTACGATGACTCGTTGCCTGAAAAAGGACGCGGTAATGTTCGCTGGCGTACGCTTATCGAGCAAATGCTCAGTCGCGGCGGCCCGCGCCTTTATCAAAAACCGGCGGTTACTCGCGAAGGTCAGGTTCATCATCGCGAACTCATGTGCCGCATCTTCGATGGTAATGAAGAGGTTAGCTCGGCGGAGTATATGCCGATGGTCTTGCAGTTTGGCTTATCGGAAGAGTATGACCGTCTGCAAATCAGCCGTCTTATTCCACTATTGCGTTACTGGCCAGAGGAAAATCTGGCGATTCAGGTTACCGTTGAGTCGCTGATTCGCCCGCGTTTTCAGCGTTGGCTGCGCGATACGTTAATGCAATGTGAAAAATCACAACGAAAACGCATAATTATTGAACTTGCAGAGGCCGATGTAGGTCAACATATCAGTCGTTTACAACCTGTTATTCGTTTAGTGAATGCTTTAGGGGTACGGGTAGCCGTCAACCAGGCTGGTTTGACGCTGGTAAGCACCAGTTGGATCAAAGAACTTAATGTTGAGTTACTCAAGCTCCATCCGGGGCTGGTCAGAAACATTGAGAAGCGAACGGAGAACCAGCTGCTGGTTCAAAGCCTGGTGGAAGCCTGCTCCGGGACCAGCACCCAGGTTTACGCCACCGGTGTGCGTTCGCGAAGCGAGTGGCAGACCCTGATTCAGCGCGGTGTTACAGGCGGGCAAGGGGATTTTTTCGCGTCCTCACAGCCACTTGATACTAACGTGAAAAAATATTCACAAAGATACTCGGTTTAACCTGCCGTTTAATCCGTTTTCACGTAGAATAACGCGCGCTGCGTCTCATGGGAGTGTGCTTGTCTGCTCGCCAGATTGTTGCAGCACATATGCAGATGAATGACCTTACGCGGTTGCAAACAGGCGAGGAATGCTGCTGATGCATTAAGCCTTTCTGGACTCAGGCAGAGATTTGTAACAAAGGAAACGAACTGCACTAATTTTCACCGTAGCAGATGATTTTTGCGCCTTGTCGCTGCTGCGTGTGGTTGGTAAAGTAAGCGGATTTTCTTTTCCGCCCCAGCTTTCAGGATTATCCCTTAGTATGTTGAAAAAATTTCGTGGCATGTTTTCCAATGACTTGTCCATTGACCTGGGTACTGCGAATACCCTCATTTATGTAAAAGGACAAGGCATCGTATTGAATGAGCCTTCCGTGGTGGCCATTCGTCAGGATCGTGCCGGTTCACCGAAAAGCGTAGCTGCAGTAGGTCATGACGCGAAGCAGATGCTGGGCCGTACGCCGGGCAATATTGCTGCCATTCGCCCAATGAAAGACGGCGTTATCGCCGACTTCTTCGTGACTGAAAAAATGCTCCAGCACTTCATCAAACAAGTGCACAGCAACAACTTTATGCGTCCAAGCCCGCGCGTTCTGGTTTGTGTACCGGTTGGCGCGACCCAGGTTGAACGCCGCGCAATTCGTGAATCCGCGCAGGGCGCTGGTGCCCGTGAAGTCTTCCTGATTGAAGAACCGATGGCTGCCGCAATTGGTGCTGGCCTGCCGGTTTCTGAAGCGACCGGTTCTATGGTGGTTGATATCGGTGGTGGTACCACTGAAGTTGCTGTTATCTCCTTGAACGGCGTGGTTTACTCCTCTTCCGTGCGCATTGGTGGTGATCGTTTCGACGAAGCTATCATCAACTATGTGCGTCGTAATTACGGTTCTCTGATCGGTGAAGCCACCGCAGAACGTATCAAGCACGAAATCGGTTCGGCTTACCCGGGCGATGAAGTCCGTGAAATCGAAGTTCGTGGCCGTAACCTGGCAGAAGGTGTTCCACGCGGTTTTACCCTGAACTCCAACGAAATCCTCGAAGCACTGCAGGAACCGCTGACCGGTATTGTGAGCGCGGTAATGGTTGCACTGGAACAGTGCCCGCCGGAACTGGCTTCCGACATCTCCGAGCGCGGCATGGTGCTCACCGGTGGTGGCGCACTGCTGCGTAACCTTGACCGTTTGTTAATGGAAGAAACCGGCATTCCAGTCGTTGTTGCTGAAGACCCGCTGACCTGTGTGGCGCGCGGTGGCGGCAAAGCGCTGGAAATGATCGACATGCACGGCGGCGACCTGTTCAGCGAAGAGTAATCGGATGCAGGCAGGGGAAATGTCTGTTTACCCTGCCTGGTCTGATACGAGAATACGCATAACTTATGAAGCCAATTTTTAGCCGTGGCCCGTCGCTACAGATTCGCCTTATTCTGGCGGTGCTGGTGGCGCTCGGCATTATTATTGCCGACAGCCGCCTGGGGACGTTCAGTCAAATCCGTACTTATATGGATACCGCCGTCAGTCCTTTCTACTTTGTTTCCAATGCTCCTCGTGAATTGCTGGATGGCGTATCGCAGACGCTGGCCTCGCGTGACCAACTAGAACTTGAAAACCGGGCGTTACGTCAGGAACTGTTGCTGAAAAACAGTGAACTGCTGATGCTTGGACAATACAAACAGGAGAACGCGCGTCTGCGCGAGCTGCTGGGTTCCCCGCTGCGTCAGGATGAGCAGAAAATGGTGACTCAGGTTATCTCCACGGTTAACGATCCTTATAGCGATCAAGTTGTTATCGATAAAGGTAGCGTTAATGGCGTTTATGAAGGCCAGCCGGTCATCAGCGACAAAGGTGTTGTTGGTCAGGTGGTGGCCGTCGCTAAACTGACCAGTCGCGTGCTGCTGATTTGTGATGCGACCCACGCGCTGCCAATCCAGGTGCTGCGCAACGATATCCGCGTAATTGCAGCCGGTAACGGTTGTACAGATGATTTGCAGCTTGAGCATCTGCCAGCGAATACGGATATTCGTGTTGGTGATGTGCTGGTGACCTCCGGTCTGGGCGGTCGTTTCCCGGAAGGCTATCCGGTCGCGGTTGTCTCTTCCGTAAAACTCGATACCCAGCGCGCTTATACTGTGATTCAGGCGCGTCCGACTGCAGGACTGCAACGTTTGCGTTATCTGCTGCTGCTGTGGGGCGCGGATCGTAACGGCGCTAACCCGATGACGCCGGAAGAGGTGCATCGTGTTGCTAATGAACGTCTGATGCAGATGATGCCGCAGGTATTGCCTTCGCCAGACGCGATGGGGCCAAAGTTACCTGAACCGACAACGGGGATCGCTCAGCCGACTCCGCAGCAACCGACGACAGGAAATGCAGCTACTGCGCCTGCTGCTAATCGCTCTCCACAAAGGGCTACGCCGCCGCAAAGTGGTGCTCAACCGCCTGCGCGTGCGCCGGGAGGGCAATAGTGGCGAGCTATCGTAGCCAGGGACGTTGGGTAATCTGGCTCTCTTTCCTCATTGCGCTGTTGCTGCAAATCATGCCCTGGCCGGATAACCTGATTGTTTTCCGGCAAACTGGGTGTTACTTATCTTGTTGTATTGGATCCTGGCCTTGCCCCATCGCGTAAATGTGGGCACAGGTTTTGTGATGGGTGCCATACTGGATCTGATCAGCGGCTCGACGCTTGGCGTACGCGTATTGGCGATGAGCATCATTGCTTACCTGGTGGCGCTGAAATACCAGCTTTTCCGCAACCTCGCATTATGGCAGCAGGCGCTAGTCGTCATGTTGCTTTCGCTGGTGGTGGATATTATTGTTTTCTGGGCAGAGTTTTTAGTGATTAACGTCTCTTTCAGACCGGAAGTGTTCTGGAGTAGTGTAGTCAATGGGGTGCTCTGGCCGTGGATTTTCTTGCTGATGCGTAAAGTCCGTCAGCAGTTTGCAGTGCAATAAAGGTTTCTATGACTTCTCTGTATTTAGCTTCCGGTTCTCCGCGTCGTCAGGAGTTACTTGCGCAACTTGGCGTGACCTTTGAACGTATTGTTACGGGCATTGAGGAGCAGCGTCAGCCGCAGGAGAGCGCGCAGCAGTATGTTGTGCGTCTGGCACACAAGAAAGCACAGGCGGGTGTCGCGCAAACGGCGCAGGATCTCCCGGTGCTGGGTGCGGATACTATCGTTATCCTGAATGGAGAAGTGCTGGAGAAACCGCGCGACGCAGAGCATGCGGCGCAGATGTTGCGCAAATTATCGGGTCAGACCCATCAGGTGATGACGGCAGTGGTGTTGGCCGACAGCCAGCACATTCTCGATTGCCTGGTGGTCACCGATGTGACTTTCAGAACGTTAACAGACGAAGACATCGCGGGCTATGTCGCCAGCGGTGAACCGTTAGATAAAGCAGGTGCATACGGTATTCAGGGGCTGGGTGGCTGTTTTGTCAGGAAGATAAATGGCAGCTATCACGCCGTAGTCGGCTTACCGCTGGTTGAAACGTATGAATTATTAAGTAATTTTAACGCACTGCGTGAGAAAAGGGATAAACATGACGGCTGAATTGTTAGTAAACGTAACGCCTTCGGAAACGCGAGTGGCGTATATTGATGGCGGTATTCTGCAGGAAATTCATATTGAACGTGAGGCGCGACGCGGAATAGTAGGCAATATCTACAAGGGTCGTGTAAGTCGTGTACTTCCGGGTATGCAGGCGGCTTTTGTAGATATTGGGCTGGATAAAGCCGCGTTTCTTCATGCATCCGATATCATGCCGCACACCGAATGTGTGGCGGGTGAAGAACAAAAGCAATTCACGGTGCGCGACATCTCGGAACTGGTTCGTCAGGGGCAAGATCTGATGGTGCAGGTGGTGAAAGATCCGCTTGGCACTAAAGGTGCGCGCCTGACCACCGATATCACGCTGCCTTCTCGCTATCTGGTGTTTATGCCAGGGGCTTCTCACGTTGGGGTTTCCCAACGTATTGAAAGCGAATCAGAACGTGAACGCCTGAAAAAAAGTGGTCGCAGAGTATTGCGACGAGCAGGGCGGGTTTATCATCCGTACCGCAGCGGAAGGGGTTGGCGAGGCTGAACTGGCCTCCGATGCCGCTTATCTGAAACGCGTCTGGACCAAAGTTATGGAGCGTAAAAAACGCCCGCAGACCCGTTATCAGCTGTACGGCGAACTGGCGCTGGCGCAGCGTGTTCTGCGTGATTTCGCCGACGCCGAACTGGACCGCATTCGCGTTGACTCACGCCTGACTTACGAAGCATTGCTGGAGTTTACCTCGGAGTACATTCCCGAGATGACCAGCAAGCTGGAGCATTACACCGGACGCCAGCCGATTTTCGATCTCTTTGATGTCGAAAACGAAATCCAGCGAGCGCTGGAACGCAAAGTAGAACTGAAATCCGGTGGTTATCTGATTATCGACCAGACCGAAGCGATGACCACCGTGGACATCAATACCGGAGCGTTTGTCGGTCATCGCAATCTGGACGACACCATTTTCAATACCAATATTGAAGCGACGCAGGCTATCGCTCGCCAGTTACGGTTGCGTAATCTGGGTGGGATTATCATTATTGATTTCATCGATATGAATAATGAAGATCACCGCCGCCGCGTGCTGCACTCGCTGGAGCAGGCGTTGAGCAAAGACCGGGTGAAAACCAGCGTTAATGGTTTTTCGGCGCTGGGGCTGGTGGAGATGACGCGTAAACGCACCCGCGAAAGCATTGAGCACGTACTGTGTAACGAATGCCCAACCTGCCACGGTCGCGGAACGGTGAAAACCGTGGAAACGGTATGCTATGAAATCATGCGCGAGATTGTTCGTGTCCACCATGCTTACGACTCCGACCGTTTCCTGGTCTATGCTTCTCCGGCAGTAGCTGAAGCCTTGAAAGGCGAAGAGTCACACTCGCTGGCGGAAGTGGAAATTTTCGTTGGCAAACAGGTTAAAGTACAAATTGAACCGCTCTATAACCAGGAGCAGTTTGACGTCGTAATGATGTAAACAGATGCTGGGCCGCCATCCGGCAAAGGGTTTTTGAGTCACATTTTTAGCAGACAAGGAGTGACGGGTGAGGCGATTGCCGGGGATTTTACTGCTTACTGGAGCCGCGCTCGTTGTGATCGCAGCCCTGCTGGTTAGCGGCCTGCGTATTGCTTTACCGCATCTTGACGCCTGGCGTCCGGAAATCCTCAACAAAATAGAATCCGCGACTGGCATGCCGGTAGAAGCCAGTCAGCTCTCAGCCAGCTGGCAGAATTTTGGCCCGACGCTTGAAGCACACGACATCCGTGCAGAACTAAAAGATGGCGGCGAATTTTCGGTTAAACGCGTTACTCTGGCGCTGGATGTCTGGCAGAGCTTGTTACATATGCGCTGGCAGTTTCGCGACCTCACTTTCTGGCAGCTGCGCTTTCGCACCAACACTCCTATCACCAGCGGTGGTGGTAATGATAGCCTGGAAGCCAGTCACATCAGCGATCTGTTTCTTCGTCAATTTGACCATTTCGATCTCCGCGACAGTGAAGTCAGTTTTCTGACGCCATCCGGTCAGCGCGCCGAGCTGGCGATCCCACAACTCACCTGGCTGAACGATCCACGTCGACACCGTGCGGAAGGCCTGGTAAGCCTCTCCAGCCTTACCGGACAGCACGGCGTGATGCAGGTGCGCATGGATTTGCGCGATGATGAGGGGTTGTTAAGCAATGGTCGCGTCTGGCTACAGGCGGATGACATCGACCTGAAGCCGTGGCTCGGTAAATGGATGCAGGACAATATTGCTCTGGAAACGGCACAGTTCTCCCTTGAAGGCTGGATGACGATCGACAAAGGCGATGTAACCGGCGGTGACGTCTGGCTGAAACAGGGCGGTGCCAGCTGGTTGGGCGAGAAGCAAACGCATACGCTGTCGGTGGATAATCTGACCGCGCATATTACGCGTGAAAATCCGGGCTGGCAGTTCTCTATTCCCGATACACGGATCACGATGGACGGCAAACCCTGGCCGAGCGGAGCATTGACGCTGGCCTGGATACCGGAACAGGACGTTGGCGGCAAAGACAATAAACGCAGTGACGAACTCCGGATTCGCGCCAGTAATCTGGAGCTGGCAGGCCTGGAGGGCATACGCCCGCTGGCCGCGAAACTTTCACCTGCACTGGGTGATGTTTGGCGCTCCACACAACCGAGCGGCAAGATTAACACTCTGGCGCTGGATATCCCGCTTCAGGCGGCAGACAAGACCCGTTTTCAGGCATCGTGGAGCGATCTGGCCTGGAAGCAATGGAAATTATTACCGGGTGCGGAACACTTCTCCGGGACGCTTTCCGGCAGCGTTGAAAATGGTTTGCTTACCGCGTCGATGAAGCAGGCAAAGATGCCTTACGAAACGGTATTCCGTGCGCCACTGGAAATCGCCGACGGCCAGGCAACTATAAGCTGGCTGAACAATGACAAAGGTTTCCACCTGGATGGGCGTAATATTGACGTTAAAGCCAAAGCTGTCCATGCGCGCGGCGGTTTTCGTTACCTGCAACCTGCTAACGATGAACCCTGGCTGGGTATTCTGGCTGGCATCAGTACCGATGATGGTTCACAAGCCTGGCGCTATTTCCCGGAAAACTTGATGGGTAAAGACCTAGTTGATTACTTAAGTGGCGCGATTCAGGGCGGTGAAGCGGATAACGCGACGCTGGTTTATGGTGGCAATCCGCAACTCTTCCCCTATAAACACAACGAAGGTCAGTTTGAAGTGCTGGTGCCGCTGCGTAACGCGAAGTTTGCCTTCCAGCCGGACTGGCCTGCATTAACTAACCTTGATATTGAACTGGACTTTATTAACGACGGTTTATGGATGAAAACCGATGACGTTAATCTGGGCGGCGTGCGCGCGAGTAATCTCACCGCAGTGATCCCTGACTACTCGAAAGAAAAACTGCTGATTGACGCTGACATTAAAGGTCCGGGTAAAGCCGTTGGCCCTTACTTTGATGAGACACCGCTGAAAGATTCTCTGGGTGCGACCCTGCAAGAACTCCAGCTCGACGGCGATGTGAATGCTCGCTTACATCTTGATATCCCGCTGAACGGCGAACTGGTAACCGCGAAAGGTGAAGTGACGCTGCGTAATAACAGTCTGTTTATCAAACTACTCGACAGCACCCTGAAAAATTTGAGCGGTAAATTCAGCTTTATCAATGGCGATCTGCAAAGTGAACCACTGACAGCAAGCTGGTTTAATCAGCCGTTGAACGTGGATTTTTCCACCAAAGAAGGGGCAAAAGCCTACCAGGTTGCGGTAAACCTCAACGGTAACTGGCAACCGGCGAAAACCGGCGTTCTGCCTGCAGCGGTGAACGAAGCATTGAGTGGCAGCGTGGCGTGGGATGGTAAAGTGGGCATTGATCTGCCTTATCATGCTGGCGCGACCTATAACGTAGAGCTGAACGGCGATCTGAATAATGTGAGCAGTCACTTACCTTCACCGTTAGCCAAACCTGCGGGTGAACCACTGCCGGTAAACGTTAAGGTTGATGGCAATCTCAGCAGCTTTGAATTAACCGGACAGGCTGGTGCGGATAACCATTTCAATAGCCGCTGGTTGCTTGGTCAAAAGCTGACGCTCGATCGTGCTATTTGGGCGGCAGACAGTAAAACGCTCCCGCCGTTGCCGGAACAAAGTGGCGTTGAACTCAATATGCCGCCGATGAATGGTGCCGAGTGGCTGGCCCTGTTCCAGAAAGGCGCTGCGGAGAGTGTCGGTGGTGCAGCGAGTTTCCCACAACACATAACGTTACGTACGCCTATGTTGTCACTGGGAAATCAGCAATGGAATAACCTGAGTATTGTTTCGCAACCGACGGCAAATGGCACCCTGGTTGAGGCACAGGGGCGTGAAATCAATGCCACGCTGGCGATGCGTAATAACGCGCCGTGGCTGGCGAATATCAAATATCTTTATTACAACCCGAGCGTGGCGAAAACTCGTGGTGATTCAACACCGTCATCACCTTTCCCGACAACGGAGCGCATTAACTTCCGTGGCTGGCCGGACGCACAAATACGATGCACAGAGTGCTGGTTCTGGGGGCAAAAATTCGGTCGTATTGACAGTGATCTCACCATTTCTGGCGATACGTTAACGCTGACCAATGGACTGATTGATACTGGTTTCTCGCGGCTTACTGCCGATGGTGAATGGGTTAATAATCCGGGGAATGAACGTACCTCGCTGAAAGGAAAACTGCGCGGGCAGAAAATTGATGCCGCCGCAGAATTTTTTGGTGTCACGACGCCCATACGCCAGTCGTCATTTAATGTGGATTACGATTTACACTGGCGCAAAGCACCCTGGCAACCAGATGAGGCGACGTTGAATGGCATCATTCATACTCAACTGGGTAAAGGCGAAATTACCGAAATCAATACCGGACATGCCGGGCAATTGCTGCGCTTATTGAGCGTTGATGCCCTGATGCGTAAGCTGCGTTTTGATTTCAGAGACACTTTTGGCGAAGGGTTCTATTTTGACTCCATTCGCAGCACCGCGTGGATTAAAGACGGCGTTATGCACACCGACGACACGCTGGTGGATGGCCTGGAGGCGGATATCGCCATGAAAGGGTCGGTAAATCTGGTACGTCGCGACCTGAATATGGAAGCGGTTGTCGCACCAGAGATTTCTGCGACGGTGGGCGTGGCTGCGGCTTTTGCGGTTAACCCCATTGTTGGCGCGGCAGTATTTGCAGCCAGTAAAGTGCTGGGGCCGCTGTGGAGCAAAGTCTCCATTTTGCGCTATCACATTTCGGGTCCGCTGGACGATCCGCAAATCAACGAAGTGTTGCGCCAACCGCGTAAAGAAAAAGCGCAATGATTTGACGAGGGCGCGTAATTGCCCCAATCTCATATGATAATCGTTGCCAAAGGCCAACGAGCCAGAACATAACCGTAGGTCGGATAGGGCGTTCACGCCGCATCCGGCAGCCGTAAAAAATCCTCTACTGCAGTAACTAACGAGTAGCAAAAACGATGAGTCTTAACCTAGTAAGTGAACAATTGCTAGCGGCGAACGGCCTGAAACATCAGGACTTGTTCGCGATCCTCGGTCAACTGGCCGAACGTCGCCTTGATTATGGCGATCTCTATTTTCAGTCGAGCTATCACGAATCCTGGGTTTTAGAAGACCGCATTATTAAAGATGGTTCTTACAACATCGATCAGGGCGTTGGCGTGCGTGCAATCAGCGGTGAAAAAACCGGATTTGCTTACGCTGACCAAATCAGCCTGCTGGCGCTGGAACAGAGTGCGCAAGCGGCGCGCACCATCGTCCGTGATAGTGGTGATGGCAAAGTACAGACGCTGGGCGCGGTAGGGCATAGCCCGTTGTATACCTCGGTAGATCCGCTGCAAAGCATGAGCCGTGAAGAGAAGCTGGATATCCTGCGTCGCGTCGATAAGGTTGCTCGCGAAGCGGACAAGCGCGTACAGGAAGTGACTGCCAGCCTCAGTGGTGTCTATGAATTAATTCTGGTTGCGGCCACCGACGGCACGCTAGCGGCGGATGTCCGTCCGCTGGTGCGTCTTTCCGTGAGCGTTCTGGTCGAAGAAGATGGCAAACGCGAACGCGGTGCCAGTGGCGGTGGCGGTCGTTTTGGTTATGAGTTCTTCCTTGCCGATCTTGACGGCGAAGTCCGTGCGGATGCATGGGCAAAAGAAGCAGTGCGTATGGCGCTGGTCAATCTTTCTGCCGTTGCTGCACCAGCGGGCACCATGCCGGTAGTACTTGGCGCAGGTTGGCCGGGCGTGCTGTTGCATGAAGCGGTAGGTCACGGTCTGGAAGGCGACTTCAACCGCCGCGGCACTTCAGTATTTAGTGGGCAGGTCGGGGAGCTGGTGGCTTCAGAACTGTGTACCGTGGTTGATGACGGCACGATGGTCGATCGCCGTGGTTCGGTGGCGATTGATGACGAAGGTACGCCAGGCCAGTACAACGTGCTGATTGAGAACGGCATTCTGAAAGGCTACATGCAGGATAAACTCAACGCGCGTTTGATGGGGATGACGCCGACTGGCAACGGTCGCCGTGAATCCTACGCCCATCTGCCCATGCCGCGTATGACCAACACCTATATGCTGCCGGGTAAATCGACCCCGCAGGAAATTATTGAATCCGTTGAGTACGGTATCTATGCACCGAACTTTGGTGGCGGTCAGGTGGATATCACCTCCGGCAAATTCGTTTTCTCCACTTCAGAAGCATATCTGATTGAAAACGGTAAAGTAACGAAGCCGGTGAGAGGCGCAACGTTGATTGGTTCCGGTATCGAAACCATGCAGCAGATTTCGATGGTTGGCAACGACCTGAAACTGGATAACGGCGTGGGTGTCTGCGGTAAAGAAGGGCAAAGTTTGCCGGTTGGCGTGGGCCAGCCAACGCTGAAAGTTGATAACCTGACTGTTGGCGGTACTGCGTAATAATTTCATTATTTTCAGAAGGATAATTAATCTTTCTACGTGCACGAACGGTCCCCTCGCTCCTCTGGGGTTAGGGTGAGGGGAACCCGTTGGCACAGGTTTGTAGAACGTAACAGTACAATATGAATTACTTCTCTTTCCCGCGCCCGTGCATCTCCTGAAACAATTTACCGACCTCAACAAAATAATCCGTCAGCGAGTTGATCACGACCTGTACCTTCAGCGGCAGCTTATCTTTTTCGGTATATAACGCATAAACCGGGCGTGGATCTGACTGATAACGCGGCAGCAGGATCTCCAGCTCCCCACGATTGATCTCGTTGATCACCCACATCAGCGGCACGTAGGCGATCCCGGCACCCGCCGTTAGCCAGCGCACCAGCGTCATCGGATCATTAGTCACAAATCTCCCTTGCGGGATCAGGCGAGTCGAGATCCCTTCCGGTGCAATCAGTTCAAATTCATTGTCGGGCCGCACGCTGTATTCAAGCCATGAATGGCTACTTAAATCGGCGGGTTTTTCCGGTATGCCGTATTGTGTGAGATAGCTTTTCGCGGCGCACACCACCATTGGCATCGCGCCAAGACGGCGGGAAAACAGGCTGGAATCCTGCAACGCGCCGACGCGGATCACCACATCCAGACCGTCGGCAATCAGGTCGGGGGCTGGAATTCCGGTAACCAGATTGACGCTCAAACCTGGGTATTCTTTCAGCATTTTGGCTGTCAGCCCGGCGAGAACATTTTGTGCCATAGTTGAAGAACAGCCAATGCGTAGCGTCCCGATGGGGGTGTTATTGAAGGCATACAGTTGCTCATGAACATCCTGCACTTCATGAAGCATACGACGGCAGCCCTGGTAGTAAATTCTACCGGCTTCGGTCAGGCCAATGCTGCGTGTGCTACGGTTTAACAGCTTTACCTGCAACTCATCTTCCAGTTTTGACACCGTCTGACTGATGGACGAAACGCTCATCTGTAGCTGTCTGGCGGCGGCGGTAAAAGAGCCAAATTCAACTACTTTGGCAAACACCGACATGCGTTTTAGTCGTTCCATTATTCACTCTGACTTAAAAGTGATTTAGATCACATAATATATGGATTTGCCCCTATATTTCCAGACATCTGTTATCACTTAACCCATTACAAGCCCGCTGCCGCAGATATTCCCGTGGCGAGCGATAACCCAGCGCACTATGCGGATGCCATTCGTTATAATGCTCGAACGCCTCTGCAAGGTTCTTTGCTGCCGTTAACCCGTCTGGTTTGGGCATGATACTGATGTAGTCACGCTTTATCGTTTTCACGAAGCTCTCTGCTATTCCGTTACTCTCCGGACTCCGCACCGCCGTGTTCTTCGGTTCAAGTCCCAACATCCGGGCGAACTGGCGTGTTTCATTAGCCCGGTAGCATGAACCATTATCCGTCAGCCACTCCACT
>NZ_MIIV01000495.1:0-200 GCF_001743015.1 Shigella sp. FC1567 | reverse complement strand
ATCCGGCCGCCACACAGCACGCATTCGAACGGGTCACGACTCAGGAACTGTTTCACCATTTGTGCATAGCACACTTTCGCCACTGGTTCCGGTTTATCCATCCCCAGAGCACGGTACACCTGCGGCAGCTTCTCTCCACACACCCGGTTGGCAAGGAACCCGAAGTACCTCACCATCTTAAAAAACTTCTCCGGGATGTG
>NZ_MIIV01000494.1:0-200 GCF_001743015.1 Shigella sp. FC1567 | reverse complement strand
ACATCATCCGGATAAACGCAGTGCCCGTGCGCAGCGCGATGACTGGCTGAAGAAAGAGATACAGCGCGTATACGATGAAAATCACAAGGTATACGGTGTGCGTAAAGTCTGGCGTCAGTTGTTACGGGAAGGCATCAGAGTGGCCAGATGCACTGTGGCACGTCTCATGGCGGTTATGGGACTTGCCGGTGTTCTCCGGG
>NZ_MIIV01000493.1:0-201 GCF_001743015.1 Shigella sp. FC1567 | reverse complement strand
AAGCAGAAAAAGCTTATTATGCTTCCATCGGAAACGATGATCTGGCAGCCTGAGTTCACAGATAAAACACTCTCCAGGAAACCCGGGGCGGTTCAAAGCCTTATAAGCGCAGCGCCTGCGCTGTCACAACAGGCAGTAGACCAGGAATGGAGTTATATGGACTTCCTGGAGCATCTGCTTCATGAAGAAAAACTGGCACGT
>NZ_MIIV01000492.1:0-209 GCF_001743015.1 Shigella sp. FC1567 | reverse complement strand
TCAGAGCGACTACGAACCCGAACCACAATCTGCCAGTTGCGCCAAATCTGCTGAACCAGACGTTCGCTCCTACAGCACCAAATCAGGTCTGGGTGGCGGACCTGACGTATGTTGCCACACAGGAGGGATGGTTGTACCTCGCTGGCATCAAAGATGTTTATACGTGCGAAATTGTCGGCTACGCCATGGGAGAGCGCATGACAAAAGAG
>NZ_MIIV01000491.1:0-209 GCF_001743015.1 Shigella sp. FC1567 | reverse complement strand
TAGCGGAGCAGGAAGGACATCTGATGGAAATGGAAGCCACGCAAGCACCTTAAAATCACCATCATACACTAAATCAGTAAGTTGGCAGCATTACCAGAACATTATTACCAGGTAGACTGGCCCCCTGAATCTCCAGACAACCAGTATCACTTAAATAAGTGATAGTCTTAATACTAGTTTTTAGACTAGTCATTGGAGTACAGATGATT
>NZ_MIIV01000490.1:0-209 GCF_001743015.1 Shigella sp. FC1567 | reverse complement strand
GCCATTCCACGGCGGGCAGGCTGTCCGGTATACAGCGGTTCGCCAGTCCCTGCGCGTTGTACGCATGTCTGGTCTCATGCTGCCAGAGCAGTGCTTCCGTCTCCGGGTGATTTTTCACCACCCGCTTCAGCCCGGCTTCACCCTGCGTGTGCAGCACTTCACGGCGGTTCAGGCTGTCGGTGATGGTGATGCGGTCCTTCTCATACTGA
>NZ_MIIV01000489.1:0-211 GCF_001743015.1 Shigella sp. FC1567 | reverse complement strand
TTATGGCGTCGGCATTCGAGATTGACCTACTGGCTGCACGCTTGGATTACGACGTAGTCGTACAACGGTTCACGCCGACGACTATTTGCCGCAGGCACGCTAACGGTCTGTATTATGGCGTCGGCATTCGAGATTGACCTACTGGCTGCACGCTTGGATTACGACGTAGTCGTACAACGGTTCACGCCGACGACTATTTGCCGCAGGCACG
>NZ_MIIV01000488.1:0-24031 GCF_001743015.1 Shigella sp. FC1567 | reverse complement strand
TTTCTGGTGCGTACCGGGCTGAGAGGCGGTGTAAGTGAACTGTAGTTGCCATGTTTTACGGCAATGAGAGCAGAGATAGCGCTGATGTCCGGCAGTGCTTTTGCCGTTACGCACCACGCCTTCAGTAGCGGAGCAGGAAGGACATCTGATGGAAATGGAAGCCACGCAAGCACCTTAAAATCACCATCATACACTAAATCAGTAAGTTGGCAGCATTACCCAACATGACTTACATGAAATTAACGGCGGCTAAACGCATTGTTTTTTTATATATTTATTTGTAATCCAGTTTTGGAAAAACGCCAGTTTTCAAACGAAAGTCAGTTAAAAAATCTGCCTGGATATAACGAAGGTAGAGCGGGGAAATAAACGGCCCATCCATGAGGAATAGGCCGTGAAAGGAGATTACGCGACCGGGCGCGCAATAATGCTGCGGGTTTCCATGCGGACTTCGGCAATGGTGACGTCAATAACGTCAGTTACTTTGTAAACCGTTTCACCTTTAATTTGTACAGTGCCGTTTTCCTGGCTGCAAACCAGTTCATCGCGCATAGCGTGTAAGAAAGGTGCCGGAATAAAGGCGATAGCGCCGTTATCAACCAAACGCACACGCATGCCGCCACGGCTGATATCGACAATTTCCGCTGCGAAACGGGTGTCGGTCCCGGCTTTGTCTTTCAGGAAGCGTGCGTATAACCAGTCACCAACATCACGTTCTGCCATCCGGTTGAGACGGCGACGCTCGGCCATTTGGACAGTGATTTCATCCTGTGGGCGCGTCGCAGTTTCGCCTTTGATAACCGCTTTCAGCAGACGGTGGTTGATCATGTCGCCATATTTACGGATCGGCGAAGTCCAGGTGGCGTATGCTTCCAGACCGAGGCCAAAGTGAGGACCGGGTTCAGTGCTAATTTCAGCAAATGACTGGAAGCGACGAATGCGGCTGTCGAGGAAACCAGTTGGTTGCGCGTCCAGTTCACGACGCAGTTTGCAGAAACCGTCCAGCGTGAGCACTTCTTCGGCATCGACATGCAGACCGTGCGTTTTCAGCAACGCTGCCAGCGCGTCGGCATTCGCCGGATCAAAGCCCATATGCACGTTATAGATGCCAAAACCGAGCTTATCGCGCAGTACGCGGGCCGCACAAATGTTAGCGGCAATCATCGCTTCTTCGACGATACGGTTGGCAATGCGACGAGGCTCGGCGACGATATCCAGCACTTCACCTTTTTCACCGAGAATAAAGCGGTAATCCGGGCGATCTTTAAACACCAGTGCGTGGTTATGACGCCACTCGCCGCGGCGTTGGCAAATTTGCGCTAGCAAACGGACTTGTTCGGCAATTGCTTCACTTTCAGGCTGCCAGTCACCGGTATTTTCCAGCCAGTCAGAAACCTGGTCATACACCAGCTTTGCTTTGGATTCGATGGTGGCGGCAAAGAATTCGATATTATCTTCAATGGCGCCATCAGCGGAGAGCGTCATGCGGCATGCCAGTACCGGGCGGACTTCATTGGCGCGCAGTGAGCAGAGATCGTCAGAAAGCTCGCGAGGCAGCATAGGGATGTTGAAGCCAGGCAGATAGTTGGTGAATGCGCGAATTTTCGCGGCTTTGTCCAGCTTGCTGCCTTCAGCAATCCACGCGGTTGGATCGGCAATCGCCACAATCAGCTGAAGTTTGTCATCCGGCAACGCCTTAGCGAAAAGGGCGTCATCCATATCTTCTGTGCTGGCACTGTCGATGGTGACAAAATCCAGCGCGGTCAGATCTTCACGAACCAGACCTTCATCGAGCATTTCGGTAGCGACGCCGTCTGGTGCTTCTTTTTCCAGATTATGGCGCGCAAGTGTAACCCACCACGGTACAAAGTGGTCGTCACCAAAAGTGATGTATTGTGTCAATTCAGCATAGAAAGAACGATCGCCTTTCAGCGGATGACGGCGCATTTCGGCAACCGCCCAGTCGCCTTCTTTAAACTCGTGGTTCAGGCCACGGGCTGCGCGGCAAGGAATGGCGTCTTTTAAGAGTGGATGATCAGGAACGATGGCCAGACGGTCATTTTTGCCCTGAACTTTACCCACGAAACGAGTCAGGAACGGTTCAACCAGTTCTTCTGGCTCTGCGGATTCACGTTCTTTTTCACTGTGGATCACCGCGATAATTCGGTCGCCATGCATGACTTTTTTCATCTGCGGCGGCGGAATGAAATAACTTTTTTGCGCGTCGACTTCCAGGAAGCCAAAGCCTTTTTCTGTGGCTTTTACCACCCCTTCAGCGCGTGGCGTCTGGGAATGCAGTTGCTGTTTAAGCTGCGCTAGCAGCGGGTTGTCCTGAAACATAATTGTCTATTTTGGTGGCCATTAGAGCGGCTGACAGTTTTACGCGAATCTGTCTGACGCGGCAAGGTTAATATGTCTCACCCAACGCGATTTTTAAGCGATTTATCCAGCCACACAGCCCGCTCCATACCAGCAGATTAATAATCTGCGTTGATGATTGTTCGTGTTCGAGTAAAGGGCTGAACTGGGCGGTGCTAAAGCGATCGGGTGCTCGGGTCAGCCATTGTATCGCCTGAACGGTAGCGTGCTCAACAGAATGACGGTCAGCCCATTGGTTAATTTCATTTTCGCCCTTGCGCAGAAGGGGGCTGATTTTTTTATATTCATTTGATGAATCCATACAGGCGGCAAAACAAGCAGGACTGCCATTTATCCGCGCGCATAACAACGCCGCAAGCTTATTATCCGGCTGTGTATTAACCCGTGTACTGTTTAACAACCTTTCGAGAAGGGAAAGTGAAATAGGGTGGAGAGAGTGTGTTTCGGCCAGTTGGCAAAGTTCTGCTGTTGAACTTTTTGTGTACTCTTCAGGTAGTTTTTCCACCTCATAGCTGCTTCGCCAGCGTATTGATTCATCAGCAAACAGTGACGCGTCGGCGTAGTTTTGTATTTCCAGACCGGGTAACCAGCGTACCGGGTGCCCGAGATAAGCCTGAAATGTCGCAATGGTCCGCGCCTGAAAGCCAATAAAACCAATGATTTGGTTAATGATTACACAGTCCCTGGCAGTAAGACCGACGTCATTCAGATGCTGGCGCGATCGGTTGTCGATAATAGAAGGCGAGCTAGCCAGTTGGCGGGCATATTGCGTGATTTGTGCCAACCTATGATTGCTTTCCCTAGAGGAATCAGGCCCGGGGAGCGGCGTAAGTCGCGCCGAATAGTAGTTACATAACCGCTGGACGCCGCAAACCTGAGCAACCGTCAGGGCCGTAGACAAGCGTTCATAAGCGGTGAAGGTCTGTGAACGGGTCACGGTAAGCTGGTCAGGGAACAATTCCACTGCAAGAACGCGCGCAGGGACCAGCCATGAAAGGAAGGGAGCTAGCGTTTCTTCATCAAGGATCACGTCGAGCAGAAAGGGATCGCTGACCTTTGCGGCTTCCGGGACCAGAGGCAGAACGTCATACTCCGCAGTACTGGATTGCGTTTCATGATACCAGTGGCTTTTGCCGGTGATGTGGCGTTGTTCCATGGGCGCTCCTTGGTCGTAAAGGAAATCGTTATCCTGACGCAAGGCGGGAAGGGGAGAAAGACGGATCGGCGATAACAAATATCAGAAAGGTATAACAGAGATAACGGGCGGCAGAACGCCGCCCAATATTTACCAACAGAATGATTATTTCAATTCGAGTTCGTTCATTGCAGCGATGCTGAAACCGCCGTCAACGTGGACCACTTCACCGGAGATACCGGCAGAGAGATCGGAGCACAGGAATGCCGCGGAGTTACCCACATCTTCAATAGTAACGGTACGGCGAATCGGGGTAACGGCTTCGCAATGAGCCAGCATTTTGCGGAAGTCTTTGATACCGGAAGCCGCCAGAGTACGGATCGGACCAGCAGAGATGGCGTTAACACGCACACCTTCCGGACCCATCGCGTTCGCCATATAGCGCACGTTCGCTTCCAGAGACGCTTTTGCCAGACCCATAACGTTGTAGTTCGGGATAGCGCGCTCAGCGCCAAGGTAGGAAAGGGTCAGCAGGGCAGAACCCGGATTCAGCATGGAGCGGCAAGCTTTTGCCATTGCAACGAAGCTGTAGGAGCTGATGTCGTGGGCAATTTTGAAGCCTTCACGGGTAACGGCGTTAACATAGTCACCATCCAGCTGATCGCCAGGTGCAAAACCAATAGAGTGTACGAAACCGTCAAATTTCGGCCAAACTTTCCCCAGTTCAGCGAACATGGTGTCGATGCTGGCATCTTCTGCAACATCGCACTGCAGAACGATGTCAGAACCCAATTGAGCGGCAAATTCTTCTACGCGGCCTTTCAGTTTGTCGTTCTGGTAGGTGAATGCCAGTTCAGCTCCTTCGCGGTGCATCGCCTGAGCGATACCGTAGGCGATGGATAGTTTGCTGGCAACACCGGTTACCAGAATGCGCTTACCGGAAAGAAAACCCATAGCTTTAATCCTTATTGTTGATGCTTGTTGTGCCTGAAAATCAGGCGATTCGTCGTTTTAGTAAACAGTACGAACAGATAAATGGTTATTATAATCAACCTGGCTGTGAGTAGCTATAGTTGCTAGGTCCGACCGGAGCAGGCTGCGGCAGGGTGGGCGCTTTTCCCCTTACACTAACCCTCTCCCCAGAGGGGCGAGGGGACCATATTGTGCAAATATTGTTACCCCAGCAACAAACAGGCTCATACAGCCCCTAACCCTTTTATGGCGATGGCTGGGATGGTTCAGACCTTGCCGAATATTCTCCAGCACAGTCTCCATGTTTTCACCACAACAGCTATTCGGCTCGGTCGGCCCCCTCGCCCTTTCAGGGTGAGGGTGATCGGCGGTTCAGTTCCTGCAGAATAATCTCCAGCACCGCCTCCTCATTACAATCAATCTCGTTATTCCAGAAACGCAGCACGGTCCAGCCCTGCGACTCAAGCCAGCTAGTGCGCCTGGTATCATAGGCAACTGCCAAATCATGCTGCCCACCATCCAGCTCAACGACTACGCGCGCCGAGCAGCAAGCAAAATCGAGAATGTAGCTCCCCACCGGATGTTGACGGCGAAATTTGAAATCACCAAAACGTCGGCTGCGAAGATATCGCCAGAGCTTTCGTTCCTGCAAAGTGAGATTGCGTCTTAAATCACGCGCATTTGATTTTATTTTATCCATCACCTCATTCTGACAAGATTTAATCTCTTGTCAGAATGAGGTGGATAATCTGGAAGGAGGATTCAGAAAATTAGCGATCTTTACGCCACGCATCCGCTGTCAATGCTTCGCCAAAGTGCCCGGCAATCAGCCGTTTGGTGAGTTCATGCAGCGGCGATGCCAGCACATCCGCGGTGCTGCCTCGCTCGACAACCTCGCCCTGATGCATCACCAGCACCTGGTCGCTAATGTGCTTCATCATTCCGATATGCTGGGTAACATAAATATACGAAATGCCCTGTTTTTCCTGTAACTCCAGCATCAGATTAATCAACTGCGAACGCATCGACATATCCAGTGAAGCGAGTGCTTCATCGGCAATAATGACTTTTGGGCGCAATATCAGCGCGCGCGCCAGACCCAGACGCTGTTTTTGTCCGGGTGCCAACATATGCGGATAGTAACTGACGTGATCCGGTAGCAGCCCAACCATACGCATCGTTTCAATAATCTGTTTGCGACGCTGTTCCGGTTCCAGGTCGGTGTTCAGGCGCAGTGGAAAATCCAGAATTTGCGAGATACGTTGACGGGGATTCAACGAGGTCGAAGGATCCTGAAAAATCATGCGAATACGCTGACTGCGGAAGGAATAATCGCCAAAATGCAGTGGATGATCGTCAATCAATAACTCGCCGCTGGTAGGCTCTATCATTCCCGCCAGCATTTTTGCCAGCGTGGATTTACCCGAACCATTCTCGCCAATAATCGCCAGTGTCTGGCCTTCACGTAGCGTAAAGCTCAAGGGTTTTACCGCTTCTACGGTCTGACGGCGAAACCAGCCGGTCCGGTAGCGGAACGTTTTACTTAAATTACGCACTTCAAGCAGCGTTTCGATCATCTCACTCTTTCTCCATGTTCAGCGGGAAATGACAGGCATAGAGATGATTTTTCGCCCCCGTCAAACGTGGCGTCACAATGCATTCTCGTTGTGCATACGGGCAACGTGGCCCCAGACGACAACCAATCGGTAACTGTTCCAGCAGTGGGATAGCGCCGGGCAGCGTATTGAGGCGACTTTTATGCGGCATCGCGCTGCCGAAGTCTGGTATCGCGCGGATCAGCGCCTGGGTATAAGGATGATGTGGCATCGTCACCAACTCCTTACTCGGCGCGGTTTCCACTGTTTGACCGCAGTAAAGCACGTTAATTTTATCCGCCCATTGGCTAAGCATTTGTAAGTCATGGCTGATAAGCAAAATAGTGGTATTGCTGTTTTGGTTGAGACGCGTCAGCAGGCGAAAGATTTGCGCCTGGGTTGTTGGCTCCATTGAGTTGGTCGGTTCGTCAGCAATCAGCAGACGCGGTTGATTCGCCAGTGCAATGGCTATCATCACTTTCTGACATTCACCTTCGGTCAACTCATAGGGAAAACTGCGCATCGCATCTTTGTGATCTTTAATCCCCACGCGGTGCAGCAGTTCAATGGCACGGCGTTTGCGCCAGCCAAAACGCTGCCACCAACGGCCTTTATAGGTCCAGGCTGGGATGTTTTGCATCAACTGGCGACCCACACGTTCTGAAGGGTCAAGACACGACTGCGGTTCCTGGAAAATCATCGACACGTTATGGCCAACCAGTTTGCGCCGTTCGCGTGCGGAGAGACGCAGCAAATCGATATCATCAAAACGCATACGGTCAGCAATAACACGCCAGTTATCTTTATTCACCCCACAAATCGCTTTCGCAATCAAACTCTTGCCGGAACCGGATTCACCAACAAGACCGCGGATTTCACCTTCGGTTAAGGTCATACTTACCCGGTCGACGGCTTTAACCCACTCATCACCGGTTTTAAATTCAATGGTCAGGTTACGAATATCGAGTAATGGCATTATTCCACCCCCGCAATAATCGCACGACGAACGCCATCGCCAAGGAGGTTAACCAACAACACGCTAATCATAATTGCCGCACCTGGCAGCATGACAGTCCACGGGGCGACATAAATCAGTTCCAGCGCATCACCGAGCATCGCTCCCCATTCAGGCGAGGGGAGTTGTGCGCCGAGATCGAGAAAGCCCAGCGCGGCGATATCGAGAATTGCCATCGACAGTGCGCGGGTGATCTCGGTGACCAGCCCGGCGGTGATGTTTGGCATCACAGCAAACCAGAGAATATTCAGCGTTGATGCGCCATCCAGACGGGCGGCGATAACGTACTCTTTTTCCAGTTCGTCATGCACCATGCTGTAAATCGAACGTACCATACGCGGCAGCAATGCCAGCCAGACAGCAAACATAGCGTGGGACAAACTCGGTCCGGCAAACGCTACAACGATAATTGCCAACAGCAGCGAAGGGATCGCCAGTAAGGTATCCAGAATATGGTTAAGCACCGCTGAGCGGAGGCCGTGTGTCGCCCCGGCGAAGGTGCCCAGTACTAGGCCACAGATCGTCGCGGCAAGCGTCACCACAAATGCGCCACCCACGGTTGGCGCAGCTCCGCTCAGTAAACGGCTTAAAACATCGCGTCCGAGGTCGTCAGTCCCCAGGAAGAAAGAAACTTCGCCATAGCGCGACCATGATGGCGGCAATAATTGATAACCGAGAAATTGCTGGTCGATGCCGTAAGGCGCAAACCAGCCGCCAAAAATACACAGTACAGCCAGCCCCGCGCAGCCGTACAGGCCGACCATCGCAGAGGCGTCACTATAAAATTTGCGCCAGGCGGTACGCAGCGTGCCCGGCGGGCGCTTTTCGCTGTATACGCTATCGTAAGGCATACCATTCCTTATGTTTCAGAGGGTTAGCCATGGCACCCAAAATATCAGAAATCACGTTAACAATAATGACCAGTGAGCCACACACCATCACTCCGGCGGAAATGGCTGCGTAATCCTGCTGGCGGATGGCGTTAATTAACCAGCGCCCTAAACCCGGCCAGCTAAAAACCATTTCGGTGATCATCGCCAGCGTCAGCATGGTGGAAAACTGTAAGCCCAGGCGAGGAATAACCGGCGGTAACGCGTTATGCAGAACGTGGCGACGCAAAATAGTAAAGCGCGACAAACCGCGGGTCGCCGCCGCTTTTACATAGTTCTGGTCATACACTTCGATAGTGCTGATACGCATCAGGCGGATCACTTCAGTTGTTGGCGCAACCGACAGGGTGATCACGGGCAATATCATATGGCGGATTGCGCTCATGATCATTTCATCCCGCCATGGTGAGTCCGAAAGCCAGGCATCAATCAACGCAAAACCGGTAATCGGTTTCACTTCGTAGAGCAGATCGAAACGCCCTGAAACGGGCAACCAACCTAGCGTGAGTGAACAAAACAGCGTCAACAGAAGCGCCAGCCAGAACACCGGGATTGAAAAGCCCAGTAAGGCGATGGCGTTGATCAAGTTATCCTGCCACTTATGGCGCGTAATCCCGGCAATCATCCCCACGGGGATGCCAACAATCAGCGCAAAACCGAAGGCGAGGATGCACAGTTCCATCGTCGCCGGGAAGACCTCTTTTAACTGTTCGGCAATCGGTTGACCGTTAATGCTGGAAACACCAAAATCCCAGTGGATCAGGCCGTTAAACCAGAACACCCAGGCATTCCACAGTGACGCGCCTTGTAACGGCGCATGAGGGGTGAAATAGCTCAAGCTGAAGCCAACGAAGGTCAGCAGGAACAAGGTGACAATCAATAACAAAATGCGGCGTAAGGTGAAGATAATCATGGTTTTTTCACCTCATCCTGTTTCTCGCGATACACCCCAGCAAAGGAGGCGTTACCAAACGGGCTAAGTACCAGACCTTTGATATCGTACCGATAGGCCTGCAAACGCAATGACGACGCCAGCGGCAAAATGGGCAATTCCTGCGCCAGAATACTCTGCGCTTCGTCATAGGCTTCAATACGCGCCGCCAGCTGCTGCGAGGAGAGCGCCTTACGCAACACGCTGTCGAATTTCGGATCGCACCAGTGGGCGAGGTTGGTCTGTGAATGAATTGCCGCGCAGCTCAGTAAAGGACGGAAGAAACTGTCCGGGTCGTTACTGTCCGTCGCCCAACCGGATAACGTCAGATCATGGCTCATATCCATCAACCGCGCCTCCTGAAAGCGACCTTCTACCGGCACAATCACCACTTTTACGCCAACCTGCGCCATATCCGCCTGAATCAGTTCGGCAGTTTTCAGTGGACTGGGGTTCCACGCCTGCGAACGTGTGGGCACCCACAGTTTCAGCGTTAAGTTTTCCAGCCCCAACGCCTTCAACTGTTCGCGCGATTTCGCCGGATTGTATTCAGTAATTTTAGCCTCGTTGTCATAGGCCCACGAGGCGCGCGGTAAAATAGAGGCCGCCGTTTCAGCCGTACCATAATAGATGGATTGCATCAGGCGCTGGTTATTAATCGCCAGTGCCAGTGCATGGCGGACAGCGGGATTATTTAGCGGCGGTTTGGCGGTGTTAAATGCCAGATAGGCGACGTTCATCCCAGGACGCAGCGTTAAACGCAAGCGCGGGTCGTCACGCAAAATGGATAGCTGGCTGGCAGCAGGCCAGGCCAGAACGTCGCATTCCCCGGTCAGGAGTTTCGACAGACGTCCGGTGCCGCCGGAGCCTAAATCCACCACTACCTGCGGCATTAACGGTTTACCGCGCCAGAAGTCATCATGACGTTGTAGGCGAATAAATTGCCCGGCGCGGTATTCCGACAACTGATACGGACCGGTGCCGACCGGTTGACGGTCGAGTTGCTCCTGGCGATCTTCTTTCTCTAACTTCCGGGCATATTCTGCCGACATGACCGAAGCATAATGGGTTGCGAGGTGCCACAAAAAAGAAGCATCCGGCTGGGCGAGTCGGAACTCAACGGTATGATTATCCAGTTTGCGGACGCTTTTCACGTTATCGGCAAATTGCAGGCTGTCGAAGTAGGGGAAGTTGCTGCCGTTGACGTTATGCCACGGGTTGTTGCGGTCAAAAATTCGCTGGAAGGTAAACACCACATCGTCGGCATTCATTTTACGAGTGGGAGTAAACCAGTCGGTTTTTTGAAACGGAACATCGCGACGCAGGTGGAAGCGATAGGTCGCGCCGTTGTCGAGTACTTCCCAGCTTTCGGCAAGTTCCGGCATCAGGCGATAGGTATAGGGATCGACATCCAGCAGTCGATCATAAAACTGGGCGGCAAGGGTATCGACAATTAACCCACTGCTCGCTTTGGATGGGTTAAAGGTGTTGACTTGCCCGCTGACGCAATAGACAAAACCGCTGTCGCGGATATCAGCATGCGGGGGGGATTCAGGCGCGGCGATTGCCTGACCACTCACAAGTCCAGCAATCACCAAAAGAGACGATAATACCTGGCGCATAATATTAAGGGATTTTATGTAAAGAGGCTATCTTACTAATATTTAATGACATTTGCCATTACCGTTTGTGTTCAGGGGTCGTAATGAGGGCCGTGTGGTTGGTCGTTGAACAGGTGGCGTCGCCATCTGTTCAACATTCGTACCCGTGCTTCCTCTATAACTATAACTCACAGAACAACTTAGCGAGGAGCAGAGCGGTACGATCGTGAGAAACCCATTAAAGCACGCTGCAGTGCGTGTCATTGTTAGCCGGATGCGGCGTGAACGCTTTATCCGGACAACGATACTGACCGATCGTCTGCAATTAAATAATTACTCATTACCCCATTGATTCAAAAACTCTGCGATCTCATCAATGCGTACGGGATTAATCCCGCTTCAGCAGCCATTTCATGTTGGGCTTCTTCGCTGATCTCTTCATTGTTCATCAAACGGGTGAGCAGTAACTGGAAGTAGTGGGCCAGCGGTGTGCGTTCAGCGTCTGCGACAGGCTCTGCGCATTCGGTCGCGTACTCATCGGCAATATCAAAATATTTTAGCGGGATATCGTGGTTCATTATTTGCCCCTGGGGTTAATGCGCTAAGCATAAGGGCGGATGATAGCACTCGTGATCCGGGTCATACATCTTTTTATAGTTAATGGCGCGGTGCATTACCCTCCGGCAGGATAATGCGCCGCGCATCCGACTATTACGTTTCACTCACCGGCGTTCTGTCACCATCATACAACGGCACTTTGCGATAGCGGCGGATCAGATACCATAAATATGCGCCGCCTAACGAAGCCCATACCAGACCGAGTGTCAGTGACGTTGACTCGAGGTTAACCCACAGCACACCCACCGTCAGCGCGCCAACCAGCGGCATCAGCAAATAGTGGAAGTGATCCTTCCAGCTTTTATTCATTCCTTTACGCCGCCAGAAATGATTAAACACCGACAGATTCACGAAGGTAAACGCCACCAGAGCACCGAAGTTAATTAACGCTGTGGCGGTAACTAAATCGAAGAACAGCGCCGACAACGCGACAATCCCGACCATAATGACGTTGAGTGCCGGAGTCCGCCATTTTGGGTGCACATAGCCAAACACGCGCTCCGGAAACACATTGTCACGCCCCATCACATACAGCAGACGCGACACGCTGGCATGTGAAGCCAGGCCAGAGGCTAACGTGTTCACAAACGTGGTGCAGAGGAAAATCGACTGGAAGAGCTTGCCGCCGACGTACAGCGCAATTTCAGGCAGTGCGGCATCCGGATCTTTAAAGCGGCTGATATCGGGAAAGAACAGCTGCATAAAGAACGACGCCGCGATAAAGATAACGCCACCGTAGACCGCCGTCAGGAAGATGGCTTTCGGGATCACGCGTGCGGCGTCCGGCGTCTCTTCCGAAAGCGTGGTCACCGCATCGAAACCGAGGAAGGAGAAACAGACAATCGTCGCCCCGGTAATAATCGGGATCAGGTGCGCGTTCTCGCTGATAAACGGCTGAAGTGACCAGACGGTGCCAACGCCTTCTCCTTTATGCAGTCCCTGAACTACCAGGAAGATAAACACCACCATGATGGAGATTTGCACCAGTACAAACAGGGTATTGAAGTTAGCGACCAGGTTGATGCTCTTCAGATTCGCGGCGGTTAAAATGGCGACGAAGGTTACTACCCACACCCACGGCGGCACTTCCGGGAAGAGGGCGGAGAGATAGATTTTCGCCAACAAGACGTTGATCATCGGCAAAAAGAGATAATCCAGCAGCGATGACCAGCCGACCATAAATCCGACGTGCGGGTTAATCGACTTTTGCGCGTAGGTATAGGCCGAACCGGCCTCCGGAAACTGGCGAACCAGTTTGCCGTAGCTGATAGCGGTAAACAGCACGCCCGCCAGCGCCAGCAAATAGGACGCCGGAACGTGACCGTCGCTAATGCCGGAGACAATACCAAAAGTATCAAATACGGTCATCGGCGTGAGATAGGCCAGACCCATCATCACCACCTGCCACAATTTCAGTGATTTTCGCAGACGGGTTTTGCCGGGTTGCGCAGCAATATTCAGTGGTGAATTAATAGCCATAATTGCTGCCTCCCCCTGCGTAATAAGGTTTGCGGTCGTGTCGACCTGAAATCAAACCTGTTTAGCAAGGGAAGCAAAGGGGACGGAGTCCAGTCAGTAGCAGGAGGGGCGCATACGCAGCCTCCCTCGCCATGCGGGGATTTAATCATCGGCATCATCTCATTTCCTCGTCACAGTCTTAATCGTTAACGGAAGCCCGTTGCCGCCTGCGCTCCATAACGCGACATCCGGGAAATGTCTGGATTACCAGCAAATGTCAGGCCTGGCTCCGCTCAGGTCGATGAAACAACCCCGCAAGGGGTACTATGCGTTTTTCAACATCCACTCAATTTCTGTTTCTGTGATGAGGCGCTCAAACTGCAACAGCTCATCATTTTTACAGGCGTGATACACATGGCAAAACCGTTCGCCTAAATAGCGGCGCAGGTGATCATTCTCGATAAACTCACCCAGGGCATCGCTCTGGCGAATCGGGAAGGGTAAGCCTTCCTGTTCCAGCCCGTTGCCTTCGACTTCTTCCTGCAACGGCAGCTCGTTATCAAGGCCATGCAAAATACCGGCAAAAATCGCTGCCATCACCAGATATGGGTTGGCATCGGCACCCGCCACGCGATATTCCACGCGGTGATTATGACGGTCGCCGCACGGAATACGCAGGGCGACGGTGCGGTTGTTATGGCCCCACGACGCCTGCGTCGGCACATACATTCCCGGCTGGAAGCGGCGATACGAGTTCACGTTTGGTGCCAGCAACGCCATCGACGACGGCATCAGGTCAATCATCCCGGCGAGCATCTTTTTCAGCAGCGGCGAATCTTCGCCTTCTGTGTCAGAAAGCACATTCTCGCCACGATTATTTTGCATACTGATATGGATATGCATCCCGCTGCCCGCGTGCTCTTCATACGGCTTCGCCATAAAAGTGGAGTGCATCTTATGCTTTTCTGCCATCAGACGCACCAGGAGTTTTAGCGCCAGCGCATCATCGCAGGCTTCCAGCACGTTATCGGTATGGTAAAGGTTGATTTCAAACTGACCCGGCGAGGCTTCGGCGACCGCACCGTCGGCGGGAATTAACTGTAACTGCGCCAGTTCATCAATATCATTGAGCACGTCGGCGAAGTGGTTGAGGTTATCAACGGAGTAAACCTGGCTTTGTGTATTGCGGTTATCGGTGCCGGGCGCGCAGGGCGGTTGCAGATACCCTTCAGCGTCGCGCTGACGATCCAGTAAATAGAACTCCAGCTCTACCGCTACAACCGGGAACAATCCGCGCTGGCGTAGCTGCTGCCACAGGCGGTTAAGAACGTTCCGCGGCTCAACGTCAAAGGGAGCGCCATCTTCATCGACCATGGTCAGGAGCATCTGACCGATAAACTCTGGATCGGCGGCAGAAGGGGTTAAGGAACCGAGAACAGGAACACAAGTACGATCCGGCTCGCCCATTTCCTGACCCAGACCCGCTTCTTCTACTACGTTGCCCAGAATATCCATTGCAAACACCGAGGCCGGGAAATAACACCCTTTCTCCAACTTCTTCAGGCTTGAAACAGGGATACGTTTTCCACGGAAGCAACCATTCAAATCAGTAAGTAAAACATCAACATATTGCGTATTCGGGTAGCGCTCCAGGTAGCGTTTCACTTCCTGCGTAAAGGCGCTACCCCGCCTCTCTTCTGGCTGCTGAACAAAGTTCTCTACTTCAACGATATTGGTTTCCATGATTCTTCGCCTTTGGTTTGTTTTCCGCTCGTTATCAAAGCGTAAAATATAATGACCACCATTCGAATCTGTATGCAAACTAAATGTTTGCCAAATGTTAAATTTAGTTTGCAAAAATGAAAACCCACTGCTAGATTGAAAAAATATTGAACATAAAGGTCATTTAAAGCGCAGTAATGGCGATAATTTAGTCCACTTTGTGAGATTGAGCATGAAAAATATAATGAACAATCCGGTTATCGGTGTCGTAATGTGCAGGAACAGGCTTAAGGGTCATGCGACCCAGACTCTGCAAGAAAAGTACCTGAATGCCATCATCCACGCAGGCGGCTTGCCAATTGCGCTACCACATGCGCTGGCGGAACCGTCGTTACTTGAACAACTTTTGCCGAAACTCGATGGCATTTATCTTCCTGGTAGTCCCAGCAATGTGCAGCCGCACCTATATGGTGAAAACGGCGATGAGCCTGACGCCGATCCCGGGCGTGATCTTCTGAGCATGGCGATAATTAATGCCGCACTCGAAAGGCGCATCCCCATTTTCGCCATCTGCCGGGGTTTACAAGAACTGGTGGTGGCAACCGGTGGTTCGTTGCATCGCAAGCTGTGCGAACAGCCTGAATTGCTGGAACATCGGGAAGATCCGAACTGCCGGTGGAACAGCAATATGCACCGTCGCATGAAGTTCAGGTTGAAGAGGGGGGATTACTGTCTGCGTTGTTACCTGAATGTAGCAACTTTTGGGTAAACTCTCTACATGGACAAGGGGCGAAGGTCGTTAGCCCACGGTTGCGTGTTGAAGCTCGCTCGCCGGATGGCTTAGTTGAGGCGGTTAGCGTCATCAATCATCCTTTTGCGCTGGGCGTACAGTGGCACCCGGAATGGAACAGTAGCGAGTACGCTCTTTCGCGTATATTGTTCGAGGGCTTTATCACCGCTTGTCAGCACCATATCGCTGAAAAACAGCGACTCTGACCACTACAGTTTAAGGAAATGCAAATATGAGTGATGAGGGACTGGCGCCAGGAAAACGCTTGTCGGAAATCCGCCAGCAGCAGGGGCTTTCACAACGTCGTGCCGCCGAACTCTCCGGGCTGACTCACAGTGCTATCAGTACGATAGAACAAGATAAAGTCAGCCCTGCCATCAGTACGCTGCAAAAGCTGCTGAAGGTGTATGGTCTGTCACTCTCGGAATTCTTTTCCGAGCCGGAAAAACCTGATGAGCCGCAGGTCGTCATTAATCAGGACGACTTAATTGAGATGGGCAGTCAGGGTGTGTCAATGAAGCTGGTTCATAACGGTAACCCGAATCGCACGCTGGCGATGATCTTTGAAACGTACCAGCCGGGCACAACCACTGGGGAAAGAATTAAGCATCAGGGTGAGGAAATAGGCACAGTACTGGAAGGTGAAATTGTTCTGACGATTAATGGTCAGGATTACCACCTCGTCGCGGGTCAAAGTTATGCCATTAATACCGGCATCCCGCACAGTTTCAGTAATACGTCGGCAGGTATTTGCCGAATTATCAGCGCCCATACGCCCACCACGTTTTAATCTTTTTGTTCTGTAAGCCGGGTAAGCGCAATGCGCCCGGCAATCTATACACAAAATCATTCAAGTTGCATCAAGGCGGCAAGTGAGCGAATCCCGATGAGCTTACTCAGGTAAGTGATTCGGGGGAGCGAACGCAGCCAAGGCAGAGGCGGCTTGAAGGATGAAGTGTATATAAAGAATGTCGCCAGAAATAAACGGGCATACGGCCCGGGGATCTCTGCGCCCTGACGTTCACAAACTGCATATATCTGATAGACGTAAAACAGGAGTCATAATGAATTTTCATCATCTGGCTTACTGGCAGGATAAAGCGTTAAGTCTCGCCATTGAAAACCGCTTATTTATTAACGGTGAATATACTGCTGCGGCGGAAAATGAAACCTTTGAAACCGTTGATCCAGTCACCCAGGCACCGCTGGCGAAAATTGCCCGCGGCAAGAGCGTCGATATCGACCGTGCGGTGAGCGCAGCACGCGGCGTATTTGAACGCGGCGACTGGTCACTCTCTTCTCCGGCTAAACGTAAAGCGGTACTGAATAAACTCGCCGATTTAATGGAAGCCCACGCCGAAGAGCTGGCACTGCTGGAAACTCTCGACACCGGCAAACCGATTCGTCACAGTCTGCGTGATGATATTCCCGGCGCGGCGCGCGCCATTCGCTGGTACGCCGAAGCGATCGACAAAGTGTATGGCGAAGTGGCGACCACCAGTAGCCATGAGCTGGCGATGATCGTGCGTGAACCGGTCGGCGTGATTGCCGCCATCGTGCCGTGGAACTTCCCGCTGTTGCTGACTTGCTGGAAACTCGGCCCGGCGCTGGCGGCGGGAAACAGCGTGATTCTAAAACCGTCTGAAAAATCACCGCTCAGTGCGATTCGTCTCGTGGGGCTGGCGAAAGAAGCAGGCTTGCCGGATGGTGTGTTGAACGTGGTGACGGGTTTTGGTCATGAAGCGGGGCAGGCGCTGTCGCGTCATAACGATATCGACGCCATTGCCTTTACCGGTTCAACCCGTACCGGGAAACAGCTGCTGAAAGATGCGGGCGACAGCAACATGAAACGCGTCTGGCTGGAAGCGGGCGGCAAAAGCGCCAACATCGTTTTCTCCGATTGTTCGGATCTGCAAAAAGCGGCGAGCTCCACCGCAGCAGGCATCTTCTACAACCAGGGTCAGGTGTGCATCGCCGGAACACGCCTGTTGCTGGAAGAGAGCATCGCCGATGAATTCTTAGCCCTGTTAAAACAGCAGGCGCAAAACTGGCAGCCGGGCCATCCGCTTGACCCCGCAACCACCATGGGCACTTTAATCGACTGCGCCCACGCCGACTCGGTCCATAGCTTTATTCGTGAGGGCGAAGGCAAAGGGCAACTGCTGCTGGATGGCCGTAACGCCGGGCTGGCTGCCGCCATCGGCCCGACCATCTTTGTGGATGTAGACCCGAATGCGTCCTTAAGCCGCGAAGAGATTTTCGGTCCGGTGCTGGTGGTCACGCGTTTCACATCAGAAGAACAGGCGCTACAGCTTGCCAACGACAGCCAGTACGGCCTTGGCGCGGCGGTATGGATGCGCGACCTCTCCCGCGCGCACCGTATGAGCCGCCGCCTGAAAGCCGGTTCCGTCTTCGTCAATAACTACAACGACGGCGATATGACCGTGCCGTTTGGCGGCTATAAGCAGAGCGGCAACGGTCGCGACAAATCCCTGCATGCCCTTGAAAAATTCACCGAACTGAAAACCATCTGGATAAGCCTGGAGGCCTGAAATGACCGAACATACCAGCAGTTATTACGCATAAATACGTGCCATTCGACACCCTGAATGAGTCAATCACCTGCGACGTTTGCGTGGTTGGCGGCGGCTATACCGGGCTCTCCTCCGCGCTGCATCTGGCGGAAGCGGGCTTTGACGTAGTGGTTCTCGAAGCCTCACGCATCGGCTTTGGCGCAAGCGGGCGCAATGGCGGGCAGCTTGTGAACTCCTACAACCGCGACATCGACGTGATCGAAAAAAGCTACGGCATGGACACCGCCCCTATGCTCGGCAGCATGATGTTCGAAGGTGGTGAGATCATCCGCGAACGTATCAAACGTTATCAGATTGACTGCGACTACCGCCCCGGCAGCCTGTTTGTGGCGATGAATGATAAACAGCTCGCCACACTTGAAGAGCAGAAAGAGAACTGGGAACGCTACGGCAATAAACAGCTGGAATTGCTGGACGCCAACGCCATTCGCCGTGAAGTAGCCAGCGATCGCTATACCGGTGCGCTGCTGGATCACAGCGGTGGGCATATTCACCCACTAAACCTCGCCATTGGCGAAGCGGACGCCATCCGCCTCAACGGCGGGCGCGTGTATGAACTTTCTGCCGTGACGCAGATCCAGCACACCACGCCAGCCGTTGTGCGCACTGCCAAAGGTCAGGTGACGGCGAAGTATGTGATTGTCGCCGGGAATGCGTATCTGGGCGATAAAGTAGAGCCGGAACTGGCGAAACGCAGCATGCCGTGCGGCACGCAGGTGATCACCACCGAACGGCTGTCGGAAGATTTAGCCCGTTCGCTGATCCCGAAAAACTACTGTGTGGAAGACTGTAATTATCTGCTTGATTACTACCGTCTTACCGCCGACAACCGTTTGCTGTACGGCGGCGGCGTGGTCTACGGCGCGCGCGACCCGGATGACGTTGAGCGTCTTGTTGTGCCGAAACTGCTGAAAACCTTCCCGCAGCTGAAGGGCGTCAAAATCGACTATCGCTGGACGGGCAACTTCCTGCTGACCCTTTCACGGATGCCGCAGTTCGGTCGCCTCGATACCAACATCTATTACATGCAGGGCTACAGCGGCCACGGCGTCACCTGTACCCACCTCGCCGGGCGTTTGATTGCTGAACTGCTGCGCGGTGACGCCGAGCGTTTCGATGCCTTCGCCAATCTGCCGCATTACCCGTTCCCCGGCGGGCGCACGCTGCGCGTGCCATTTACCGCGATGGGCGCGGCTTATTACAGCCTGCGCGATCGTCTGGGCGTTTAATTTCCGATTAACAGTGAAGAGTCAAAAGGTGTGAAACATGAGCAACAATGAATTCCATCAGCGTCGTCTTTCTGCTACCCCACGCGGGGTTGGCGTGATGTGTAACTTCTTCGCCCAGTCGGCAGAAAACGCTACGCTGAAGGACGTAGAGGGCAACGAATACATCGATTTCGCCGCAGGCATTGCGGTGCTGAATACCGGGCATCGCCACCCTGATCTGGTCGCGGCGGTGGAGCAGCAATTGCAACAGTTTACCCACACGGCGTATCAGATTGTGCCGTACGAAAGCTACGTCACGCTGGCGGAGAAAATTAACGCCCTTGCCCCAGTGAGCGGGCAGGCTAAAACCGCATTCTTCACTACCGGCGCGGAAGCGGTGGAAAACGCGGTGAAAATTGCTCGCGCCCATACCGGACGACCTGGCGTGATTGCGTTTAGCGGCGGCTTCCACGGTCGTACATATATGACCATGGCGCTGACCGGAAAAGTTGCGCCGTACAAAATCGGCTTCGGCCCGTTCCCTGGTTCGGTGTATCACGTACCTTATCCGTCAGATTTACACGGCATTTCAACACAGGACTCCCTCGACGCCATCGAACGCTTGTTTAAATCGGACATTGAAGCGAAGCAGGTGGCGGCCATTATTTTCGAACCGGTGCAGGGCGAGGGCGGTTTCAACGTTGCGCCAAAAGAGCTGGTTGCCGCCATTCGCCGCCTGTGCGACGAGCACGGTATTGTGATGATTGCCGATGAAGTGCAAAGCGGCTTTGCGCGTACCGGTAAACTGTTTGCCATGGATCATTACGCCGATAAGCCGGACTTAATGACGATGGCGAAAAGCCTCGCGGGCGGGATGCCGCTTTCGGGCGTGGTCGGTAACGCGAATATTATGGACGCGCCCGCGCCGGGCGGGTTGGGTGGCACCTACGCCGGGAACCCGCTGGCGGTGGCTGCCGCGCACGCGGTGCTCAATATTATCGACAAAGAATCACTCTGCGAACGCGCGAATCAACTGGGCCAGCGTCTCAAAAACACGTTGATTGATGCCAAAGAAAGCGTTCCGGCCATTGCTGCGGTACGCGGCCTGGGGTCGATGATTGCGGCAGAGTTTAACGATCCGCAAACGGGCGAGCCGTCAGCGGCGATTGCACAGAAAATCCAGCAACGCGCGCTGGCGCAGGGGCTGCTCCTGCTGACCTGTGGCGCATACGGCAACGTGATTCGCTTCCTGTATCCGCTGACCATTCCGGATGCGCAATTCGATGCGGCAATGAAAATTTGCAGGATGCGCTGAGCGATTAATAGCCCAACGCAATAATGTCTGATGCGCTGCGCTTATCAGGCCTGCAAACGACTTATTGATTATGTATGCCGAATAAAGCATTCACGCCGCATCCGGCAAGTTGTATTGCTCAACTTCGCTAAATCTGGTGCTTTTTCAACAACGCGCGGAACTGATGATAAGTTAACCCCAGTAATTCAGCCGCGCGCTTCTGGTTATATTTCCCTTGTTGCAAACTGAGTTGCAGCAACTCTTTTTCCTGCTGCATCTGAAACTCACGTAAATCCAGCGGCAGTGTTGGAAGCGAGGTGGTTTCTGAAACGGCGATAGCGTCTTCAGGCGGACGCCGTTTAAAGGGATCAATAATGATGTCATCAAGCGGATAATCGCTGGTGCCGTGGCGATACACTGAACGTTCCACCACGTTTTTCAATTCACGAATATTTCCCGGCCAACGATAATTCAGCAATGTTTCTCTGGCGCGCTCCGTAAACCCCGGGAACAGAGGCAGCTTGATTTCCCGACACATCTGGATGGCAAAGTGTTCTGCCATCAACATTATGTCGCTTTCGCGCTCGCGCAGTGGTGGCAGTTGTACAACATCAAAAGCCAGTCGGTCGAGCAGGTCAGCGCGAAAAGTGCCTTCATTGACCGTCGCCGGGAGATCGGCATTCGTCGCGCATACCAACCGCACATTCACCTGCAATGGCTGGCTGCCGCCAACGCGCTCCAGTTCACCGTACTCAATCACGCGCAATAATTTCTCCTGCACCATCATCGGTGCCGTAGCGAGTTCATCAAGAAATAGCGTACCGCCGTCGGCACGTTCAAATCTCCCTGGATGACGTTTTTGCGCACCGGTAAACGCCCCCGCTTCGTGACCAAACAGTTCGGAATCCAGCAGATTTTCATTTAACGCCGCGCAGTTAAGGGAAATAAACGGCCCTTGCCAACGGGAGGAGAGATAATGCAGGCGGCTGGCAATCAGCTCTTTACCGGTGCCGCGTTCGCCGATGATGAGCACCGGTTTGTCCAGCGGTGCGAGATGCGAAACCTGTTCCAGCACTTCGAGAAAGCTGTTCGCCTCACCAAGTAAATTATCTTTGTATTCTGCCATGATGAAATTCGCCACTTGTTAGTGTAATTCGCTAATTCATCCTGGCATGTTGCTGATGATTCTTCAATCAGATCTTTATAAATCAAAAAGATAAAAAATTGGCACGCAAATTGTATTAACAGTTCAGCAGGACAATCCTGAACGCAGAAATCAAGAGGACAACATTATGGGTATTTTTTCTCGCTTTGCCGACATCGTGAATGCCAACATCAACGCTCTGTTAGAGAAAGCGGAAGATCCACAGAAACTGGTGCGTCTGATGATCCAGGAGATGGAAGATACACTGGTTGAAGTACGTTCTACTTCGGCGCGTGCGTTGGCAGAAAAGAAACAGCTGACTCGCCGTATTGAACAAGCGTCGGCGCGTGAAGTTGAATGGCAGGAAAAAGCCGAACTGGCGCTGCTGAAAGAGAGAGAGGATTTGGCACGTGCGGCGTTAATTGAAAAACAGAAACTGACCGATCTGATTAAGAGTCTGGAACATGAAGTGACGCTGGTGGACGATACGCTGGCACGCATGAAGAAAGAGAGCGGTGAGCTGGAAAACAAATTGAGCGAAACACGCGCTCGCCAGCAGGCATTGATGTTACGCCATCAGGCGGCAAACTCGTCGCGCGATGTGCGTCGTCAGCTGGACAGTGGCAAACTGGATGAAGCAATGGCTCGTTTCGAATCTTTCGAACGTCGTATTGACCAGATGGAAGCGGAAGCAGAAAGCCACAGCTTCGGTAAACAAAAATCGCTGGACGATCAGTTTGCCGAACTGAAAGCCGATGATGCAATCAGCGAACAACTGGCACAATTAAAAGCCAAAATGAAGCAAGACAATCAATAATAACATCTAGGCGGCGTCCGAACGCGCCGCCGCTCATCGTCTAAGGAGTACTTATGAGCGCGCTATTTCTGGCTATTCCGTTAACCATTTTTGTGCTGTTTGTTTTACCGATCTGGTTATGGCTGCATTACAGCAATCGTTCTGGTCGCAGTGAATTGTCGCAAAGTGAGCAGCAGCGATTAGCGCAACTGGCTGATGAAGCAAAACGGATGCGCGAACGTATTCAGGCGCTGGAATCTATTCTTGATGCAGAACATCCGAACTGGAGGGATCGCTAATGGCGGGCATTAATCTCAATAAAAAATTATGGCGTATTCCACAGCAGGGCATGGTCCGCGGCGTCTGCGCCGGGATTGCCAACTATTTTGATGTACCGGTAAAACTGGTGCGTATCCTGGTGGTGCTGTCGATTTTCTTCGGTCTGGCGCTGTTTACCCTGGTTGCTTACATCATTTTGTCATTTGCGCTTGATCCAATGCCGGACAACATGGCCTTTGGTGAGCAGCTACCCTCCAGCAGCGAATTGCTGGATGAAGTCGACCGTGAACTGGCGGCAAGTGAAACGCGTTTACGCGAGATGGAACGTTATGTCACTTCCGATACTTTCACGTTACGTAGCCGTTTCCGTCAACTGTGAGGAAAGTTATGAATACTCGCTGGCAACAGGCCGGGCAAAAGGTAAAGCCTGGTTTCAAATTAGCAGGCAAGCTGGTACTTCTTACCGCACTGCGCTATGGCCCGGCGGGTGTAGCGGGCTGGGCGATAAAATCAGTTGCTCGCCGACCGCTGAAAATGTTGCTGGCTGTGGCGCTGGAACCGCTGTTAAGTCGGGCTGCTAATAAACTGGCACAGCGTTATAAAAGGTGAGGGGAGTTTCGCAAAAATTGTTAAATCTCAGGCGTATAATGGATGGCAATTTTCATCCATAGAAGGACGCTTACATGTTTAAAAAAGGCTTACTTGCTCTGGCACTGGTGTTTTCACTGCCCGTTTTCGCCGCTGAACACTGGATCGATGTTCGTGTTCCAGAGCAGTATCAGCAAGAGCACGTTCAGGGGGCCATCAATATTCCCCTGAAGGAAGTGAAAGAGCGCATTGCCACCGCCGTTCCGGATAAAAACGACACCGTGAAAGTGTATTGCAATGCCGGACGCCAGTCAGGGCAAGCAAAAGAGATCCTTAGCGAGATGGGATATACCCACGTTGAGAACGCCGGTGGCTTGAAAGACATCGCAATGCCGAAGGTCAAAGGTTAAAAGAATTCACCATGAGCGCGCTTATGCGCCGTTTTTTTTCTGTCACACCTTATTTACATCCCCATAGATTATTTGCGTCAGCTCACAAATACGCTTTTTCCCTGGTAAAAAATGATTTCCTGCGTGACTAAAACCCTTGTGCTCAATTGACAGTTTATTTTCTGCGGAGTAGTCTCTCGTTTCATGGGATCGCTACCACTGAAAGGCAACATGAAACAGAAAATTACTGATTACCTGGACGAAATCTACGGTGGAACATTTACCGCAACTCATTTACAGAAACTTGTAACGCGTCTTGAGGGTAATGCTGCCAACTTACTGATTTAGTGTATGATGGTGATTTTAAGGTGCTTGCGTGGCTTCCATTTCCATCAGATGTCCTTCCTGCTCCGCTACTGAAGGCGTGGTGCGTAACGGCAAAAGCACTGCCGGACATCAGCGCTATCTCTGCTCTCATTGCCGTAAAACATGGCAACTACAGTTCACTTACACCGCCTCTCAGCCCGGTACGCACCAGAAAATCATTGATATGGCCATGAATGGCGTCGGATGTCGCGCCAGTGCACGCATTATGGGCGTTGGCCTCAACACGGTTTTACGTCACTTAAAAAA
>NZ_MIIV01000487.1:0-212 GCF_001743015.1 Shigella sp. FC1567 | reverse complement strand
TAGCGGAGCAGGAAGGACATCTGATGGAAATGGAAGCCACGCAAGCACCTTAAAATCACCATCATACACTAAATCAGTAAGTTGGCAGCATTACCCACAAATAAAACTATAACATGGTGAAATTAATGAAAAAAAACACAGATGATGGGGCTAAAATTTACACACCAATTACCCTAAAGCTTTATGACTGGTGGGTTTTGGGAGTATCAAAT
>NZ_MIIV01000486.1:0-212 GCF_001743015.1 Shigella sp. FC1567 | reverse complement strand
ATTACAGCGCACTAAGACCGCACGAATATAACGGTGGGTTACCCCCAAACGAATCGGAAAATCGATACTGGAAAAACTCTAACTCGGTGGCCAGTTTTTTGTTGACCACTTCACGCTCCATCGCTGCCCGGCCTTTGTGGATGGTTTCACCAAACTCCAGTAACGTCCCGTGCAGGGCATTAATTTGTGCGGTCCGGAACTTCACCAGTTGC
>NZ_MIIV01000485.1:0-212 GCF_001743015.1 Shigella sp. FC1567 | reverse complement strand
AGCGGAGCAGGAAGGACATCTGATGGAAATGGAAGCCACGCAAGCACCTTAAAATCACCATCATACACTAAATCAGTAAGTTGGCAGCATTACCGAATTTTATAACCCAGATTCGGGCACCAGAAATGGTGCCTTTTTTATTGCAGAAAAGCGAGAGGTAATTATGCGTAAAGTTTGTGCAGCCATTTTGTCCGCAGCCATCTGTCTGGCTG
>NZ_MIIV01000484.1:0-213 GCF_001743015.1 Shigella sp. FC1567 | reverse complement strand
TCTGTGCTAAAATTTCTTTTTTTCATTGGAGCACCTGTGTTGTTCTGAGGTGAGCATATCACCTCTGTTCAGGTGGCCAAATTCAGTGTGCCACTTCAGGCGTAAGCAATACCTGGAAGGAAGTCTTACTGCTGTGGCCGCCGGAGAACAGGTTGTTCCTGCCTCTGAACTTGCTGCCGCCATGAAGCAGATTAAAGAACTCCAGCGCCTGCT
>NZ_MIIV01000483.1:0-214 GCF_001743015.1 Shigella sp. FC1567 | reverse complement strand
CAGCCAGCGCTGACGTGATTTAGCACCGACGTAGCCCCACTGTTCGTCCATTTCAGCGCAGACAATCACATCACTGCCCGGTTGTATGCGCGAGGTTACCGACTGCGGCCTGAGTTTTTTTAAGTGACGTAAAACCGTGTTGAGGCCAACGCCCATAATGCGTGCACTGGCGCGACATCCGACGCCATTCATGGCCATATCAATGATTTTCTGG
>NZ_MIIV01000482.1:0-215 GCF_001743015.1 Shigella sp. FC1567 | reverse complement strand
GTGCGCTGGGTTATCGCTCGCCACGGGAATATCTGCGGCAGCGGGCTTGTAATGGGTTAAGTGATAACAGATGTCTGGAAATATAGGGGCAAATCCAGCGCGCCCGTGGGTAGATTCTGGGTAATGCTGCCAACTTACTGATTTAGTGTATGATGGTGATTTTAAGGTGCTTGCGTGGCTTCCATTTCCATCAGATGTCCTTCCTGCTCCGCTAC
>NZ_MIIV01000481.1:0-215 GCF_001743015.1 Shigella sp. FC1567 | reverse complement strand
CTGCTGCGCGGGCATAACCTGCGGCATCCTGTGCGCTCTGTCCGGCTGCGGCTGCATTTGCTCCTGTGCTTGTCACATCTTCCGCAGTGGCCTTTCTGTTCTCAGCTGTGACGGTTGCATCCTGTCGGGCTTTCTCCGCAAAACGTTGTGCATCATCACGGGCCGTTGCGGCTGCCGTCATATCCTGCGCCGTCTGCCGTGCGTTTCCGGCTGCG
>NZ_MIIV01000480.1:0-217 GCF_001743015.1 Shigella sp. FC1567 | reverse complement strand
AATCACATCACTGCCCGGTTGTATGCGCGAGGTTACCGACTGCGGCCTGAGTTTTTTAAGTGACGTAAAACCGTGTTGAGGCCAACGCCCATAATGCGTGCACTGGCGCGACATCCGACGCCATTCATGGCCATATCAATGATTTCTGGTGCGTACCGGGCTGAGAGGCGGTGTAAGTGAACTGTAGTTGCCATGTTTTACGGCAATGAGAGCAGAG
>NZ_MIIV01000479.1:0-217 GCF_001743015.1 Shigella sp. FC1567 | reverse complement strand
AAGTGTCTATACCGATTACTTGATGATCAGGTTGTGTTGAATAAACGCGCATTCTTCGGTGCTTTTTTAATCTTTTGGGGATTTAAATTCCTATCGATGGACATGAATGCAGGCTATATAAGAGCAGCGCGCATCCACTTACCCAATGCGGTTGAGAAAATAGCCTTCGATCGCTTTCATGTGGCGAAACAACCGGGTGAGGTGGTGGATAAAACCC
>NZ_MIIV01000478.1:0-218 GCF_001743015.1 Shigella sp. FC1567 | reverse complement strand
AATCACATCACTGCCCGGTTGTATGCGCGAGGTTACCGACTGCGGCCTGAGTTTTTTAAGTGACGTAAAACCGTGTTGAGGCCAACGCCCATAATGCGTGCACTGGCGCGACATCCGACGCCATTCATGGCCATATCAATGATTTCTGGTGCGTACCGGGCTGAGAGGCGGTGTAAGTGAACTGTAGTTGCCATGTTTTACGGCAATGAGAGCAGAGA
>NZ_MIIV01000477.1:0-24532 GCF_001743015.1 Shigella sp. FC1567 | reverse complement strand
CGTTACACTCAGCGCATTGAGCGACATAATCTGAATCTGAGACAACATCTGGCAAGGCTGGGACGGAAGTCACTGTCGTTCTCAAAATCGGTGGAGCTGCATGACAAGGTCATCGGGCATTATCTGAACATAAAACACTATCAGTAAGTTGGAGTCATTACCCACAACCAAACTCATAATATATTCCGGCAATATTTATCACTTCATTAACAACTGAAACCTTAATTAAACATTAGCCAGTCCGGGTAATTCACTATTCGAATTATATTTTCGCTGCGATATAACCTTGAGCCACATCAACATTGAGTCAGATTATTATTCAAACCAACATTCGCACACATTTTAAGTATTGCTGATAGAAACCATTCTCATTATCATTGTGTTATTGATTATTTAATCTCTCCTTTGTTGGCAAATCATCTGGTCTCATGTCGCTGTCAAACGCCCCATGAGGTAGTTATCCAGTTAATGAGAAACAAGTAGGCACCTATGCAATACACTCCAGATACTGCGTGGAAAATCACTGGCTTTTCCCGTGAAATCAGCCCGGCATATCGCCAAAAACTGCTTTCTCTTGGCATGTTACCTGGCTCCTCTTTTAATGTGGTGCGCGTCGCTCCACTCGGCGACCCCATTCATATCGAAACCCGTCGTGTGAGCCTGGTATTACGCAAAAAAGATCTGGCCTTATTAGAAGTGGAAGCGGTTTCCTGTTAATACGGTGATAACAACAATGAAAAAATTAACCATAGGCTTAATTGGTAATCCAAATTCTGGCAAGACAACCTTATTTAACCAGCTCACTGGCGCACGTCAGCGTGTAGGTAACTGGGCTGGCGTTACCGTCGAACGTAAAGAAGGGCAATTCTCCACCACCGATCATCAGGTCACGCTGGTGGACCTACCCGGCACCTATTCTCTGACCACCATCTCATCGCAGACCTCGCTCGATGAGCAAATCGCCTGTCACTACATTTTGAGTGGCGACGCCGACCTGCTGATTAACGTGGTGGATGCGTCTAACCTTGAGCGTAACCTGTACCTGACGCTACAACTGCTGGAACTCGGCATTCCCTGCATTGTGGCACTGAACATGCTCGACATTGCCGAGAAGCAAAATATTCGTATTGAAATTGATGCTCTGTCGGCGCGTCTGGGCTGTCCGGTGATCCCGCTGGTTTCAACCCGTGGTCGCGGTATTGAAGCGCTCAAGCTGGCGATTGATCGCTATAAAGCTAACGAGAATGTGGAACTGGTGCATTACGCACAGCCGCTGCTCAACGAAGCAGATTCACTGGCAAAAGTGATGCCTTCCGACATCCCGCTGAAACAACGTCGCTGGCTGGGCCTGCAAATGCTGGAAGGCGATATCTACAGCCGCGCCTACGCCGGTGAAGCGTCGCAGCATCTGGATGCCGCCCTCGCCCGTCTGCGTAATGAGATGGACGATCCGGCGCTGCACATTGCCGATGCGCGTTACCAGTGCATTGCTGCCATCTGTGATGTGGTAAGCAACACCCTGACGGCAGAACCCAGCCGTTTCACCACTGCGGTAGATAAAATCGTGCTCAACCGTTTCCTCGGTCTGCCGATTTTCCTCTTTGTGATGTACCTGATGTTCCTGCTGGCTATCAACATCGGCGGGGCGTTACAGCCGCTGTTTGACGTCGGCTCCGTGGCGCTATTTGTGCATGGTATTCAATGGATTGGCTACACGCTCCACTTCCCGGACTGGCTGACTATCTTCCTCGCCCAGGGCCTGGGTGGCGGCATTAACACCGTGCTGCCACTGGTGCCGCAGATTGGCATGATGTACCTGTTCCTCTCCTTCCTTGAGGACTCCGGGTATATGGCGCGTGCGGCGTTTGTGATGGACCGTCTGATGCAGGCGCTGGGCTTGCCGGGGAAATCCTTTGTGCCGCTGATCGTCGGTTTCGGTTGTAACGTACCGTCGGTAATGGGTGCACGTACGCTTGATGCACCGCGTGAACGTCTGATGACCATCATGATGGCACCGTTTATGTCCTGCGGCGCGCGTCTGGCTATCTTCGCAGTATTCGCGGCTGCCTTCTTCGGGCAGAACGGTGCGCTGGCGGTCTTCTCGCTGTATATGCTGGGTATTGTGATGGCGGTGCTGACTGGCCTGATGCTCAAGTACACCATCATGCGCGGTGAAGCGACGCCGTTTGTCATGGAGTTGCCGGTCTATCATGTACCACACGTTAAAAGCCTGATTATCCAGACCTGGCAGCGTCTGAAAGGCTTCGTTCTGCGTGCTGGTAAAGTGATCATCATCGTCAGCATTTTCCTGAGCGCTTTCAACAGCTTCTCGCTGAGCGGGAAAATCGTCGATAACATCAACGACTCGGCGCTGGCGTCCGTCAGCCGGGTGATCACCCCGGTCTTCAAGCCAATTGGCGTGCATGAAGATAACTGGCAGGCAACGGTTGGCCTGTTTACAGGTGCCATGGCGAAAGAAGTGGTAGTGGGTACGCTCAACACCCTCTACACCGCAGAAAATATTCAGGACGAAGAGTTCAATCCGGCAGAGTTTAACCTCGGTGAAGAGCTGTTCAGTGCGATAGATGAAACCTGGCAGAGCCTGAAAGACACCTTCAGCCTTAGCGTACTGATGAACCCCATTGAAGCCAGCAAAGGCAACGGCGAAATGGGTACCGGGGCGATGGGCGTGATGGATCAGAAATTCGGTAGCGCAGCAGCAGCTTACAGCTACCTGATTTTCGTCCTGCTGTATGTACCATGTATCTCGGTGATGGGAGCCATCGCCCGTGAATCAAGCCGTGGCTGGATGGGCTTCTCCATCCTGTGGGGGCTGAATATCGCTTACTCGCTGGCAACATTGTTCTATCAGGTCGCCAGCTACAGTCAGCACCCAACTTACAGCCTGGTGTGCATTCTGGCGGTTATCCTGTTTAACATCGTGGTTATCGGTCTGCTGCGCCGCGCGCGTAGCCGGGTGGATATCGAACTGCTGGCAACCCGCAAGTCGGTAAGCAGTTGCTGCGCAGCCAGCACCACCGGTGATTGCCATTAATGGCTTCACTTATTCAGGTGCGCGATTTGCTGGCGTTACGGGGCCGTATGGAAGCGGCCCAGATAAGCCAGACATTGAACACTCCACAGCCAATGATTAACGCCATGCTGCAACAACTGGAAAGTATGGGCAAAGCCGTGCGGATTCAGGAAGAACCTGACGGCTGCCTCTCTGGCAGTTGTAAAAGCTGCCCGGAAGGAAAAGCCTGTCTGCGCGAGTGGTGGGCGCTTCGTTAACCTTACTCCATCGCCTGTTTTGGAAAGCCCGGTATGCGTCGGCATCCGGGCTTTTTGCGTGCGGCTTTCCATAAAAATGCAACTCTTGCAGCACGGCGTAAGTTCCTTTGAAAGCATCTCGCAGGGATGAAAACTCGCTAATACACAGGTGTGGAGTGGCGCGTAGAGTCGCGGCATTCAAACAACAGGTGAAGGAACGCCATGAGCAAAAAGCAGAGTTCCACCCCACACGATGCGCTGTTCAAACTCTTTTTACGCCAACCGGACACGGCTCGTGATTTTCTTGCGTTTCATTTACCGGCACCCATTCACGCGCTTTGTGATATGAAAACCCTCAAGCTGGAGTCGAGCAGCTTTATTGATGACGATCTGCGTGAAAGCTATTCCGATGTGCTGTGGTCGGTGAAAACGGAACAAGGACCAGGATACATCTATTGTCTGATTGAACATCAAAGCACCTCAAACAAACTGATCGCATTTCGCATGATGCGTTACGCTATTGCCGCAATGCAAAATCACCTTGATGCTGGATACAAAACGTTGCCGATGGTGGTGCCATTGTTGTTTTACCACGGTATTGAAAGCCCCTATCCCTATTCGCTGTGTTGGCTGGATTGTTTCGCCGATCCCAAACTGGCAAGGCAGCTTTATGCCTCCGCATTTCCGCTGATTGATGTCACCGTCATGCCTGATGATGAAATCATGCAGCACCGACGTATGGCGCTGCTGGAGTTAATTCAAAAACATATTCGTCAACGCGACCTGATGGGGCTAGTAGAGCAAATGGGCTGCTTATTAAGTAGTGGATACGCTAATGACAGACAAATCAAAGGGCTGTTTAATTACATACTGCAAACCGGCGACGCGGTACGTTTTAACGATTTTATCGACGGCGTTGCCGAACGTTCACCGAAACACAAGGAGAGTTTAATGACAATTGCGGAAAGATTGCGGCAGGAGGGGGAACAATCCAAAGCCCTGCATATAGCCAAAATAATGCTTGAATCCGGAGTCCCTCTTACAGACATCATGCGCTTTACCGGGGTGTCAGAAGAAGAGTTGGCTGCGGCGAGCCAGTAAATTTCTGTCTCGCCATTTCAAAAGTTGCCTACACCCTCTGCTTCAACGCCACCAGCAGGTGACAAAACTCGACCGGATGCGAAATAAACGGCGCATGGGCCGCTTTGGCGAAGATATATGATTTGCTGCGAGGCCAGAGTTTATCCAGCATCGGCACCACTTTGCGCGGCACCAGACCATCGAGATAGCCATACAATCGCAAAAACGGCATGGGCACGTTTTGCAGCGGCTGACGGAGATCAACCGTTTTCAGGATTTCCAGCCCGCCATTAAGCACGTCAACCTCCGGCATCGGTAACGCCAGAACGGTTTTCTTCAACGCCCGCGCATCCTGGCGCGCCGTTTCAGTCCCCATGGTTTGTAACGCCAGGAACCGCTCCACTGTACGCTGAAAATCATCACTGAGTTGCTGCTGAAATCCCGCCAGCACGTCCGGTTTTATCCCCGGCCAATCGTCACGAGCACTAAAACAAGGTGACGACGCCACGGTGACCAGCGCCTGAACACGCTCGGGATGGGTTAACGCAATCTGGCTTGCCACCAGCCCGCCCAGACTCCAGCCTAACCAAATGGCTTTATCAGGTGCCTGTTGCAGCACGGCTTCGGCCATATCAGCAAGTGACAGCGCACCAAATCCCTGGCTGCGCCCGAAGCCGGGCAGATCAACAAGGTGCAGCGTAAAATGCGAGCTAAGTTCCTCGTCAATGCAACGCCACACTTCGGCATTCAGTCCCCATCCGTGCAGCAGCACAAGATGAACATTCCCCTGACCTTTGGTCTGCCACCAGATGTTATTCATCCGCTATTGTTCTCTTTTGACTTACAAGGATGAACATATGCTAACAGTACCGGGATTATGCTGGCTATGCCGAATGCCGCTGGCGTTAGGTCATTGGGGGATTTGTTCGGTCTGCTCACGCGCCGCCCGTACAGATAAAACGTTATGCCCACAATGTGGATTACCCGCCACACACTCACATCTTCCCTGCGGTCGCTGCCTGCAAAAACCACCGCCCTGGCAAAGACTGGTCACGGTTGCCGACTATGCGCCGCCGTTAAGTCCGCTTATCCACCAGCTTAAATTTTCCCGGCGCAGTGAAATCGCCAGCGCCCTGTCACGTCTGTTACTATTGGAAGTCTTACACGCTCGTCGCACCACCGGGTTGCAATTGCCGGATCGCATCATCAGCGTTCCGTTATGGCAGCGGCGTCACTGGCGTCGGGGATTTAATCAGAGCGATTTGCTGTGTCAGCCGTTATCACGCTGGTTGCACTGCCGATGGGATAGCGAAGCCGTCACACGAACACGGGCCACTGCGACCCAGCATTTTCTCAGTGCCCGGCTACGCAAGCGCAACCTGAAAAATGCCTTTCGTCTTGAATTGCCCGTGCAAGGTCGCCATATGGTGATTGTGGATGATGTCGTTACCACCGGAAGTACCGTCGCAGAGATTGCGCAGTTGCTTTTACGCAATGGTGCGGCGACTGTCCAGGTCTGGTGCCTTTGTCGAACCTTGTAGAGCCTCGATGATAGGCGTATTATAACCAACTAAAATAGTCAACTATTAGGCCATTACTATGATCCGTATTTCCGATGCTGCACAAGCGCACTTTGCCAAACTGCTGGCAAACCAGGAAGAAGGGACACAAATCCGCGTATTTGTGATTAACCCTGGCACGCCTAACGCTGAATGTGGTGTTTCTTATTGTCCGCCGGATGCCGTGGAAGCCACCGACACTGCCCTGAAATTTGACCTGCTGACCGCGTATGTTGATGAGTTAAGCGCTCCTTACCTGGAAGATGCAGAGATCGATTTTGTTACCGACCAGTTGGGTTCTCAGCTAACACTGAAAGCGCCTAACGCCAAAATGCGTAAAGTGGCAGACGATGCACCACTGATGGAGCGCGTGGAGTATATGCTGCAGTCGCAGATCAACCCACAGCTTGCTGGTCACGGTGGCCGCGTTTCACTGATGGAAATCACCGAAGACGGTTACGCCATTCTGCAATTTGGCGGCGGCTGTAACGGTTGTTCCATGGTCGATGTGACGCTGAAAGAAGGGATCGAGAAGCAGCTGCTAAACGAATTCCCGGAGCTGAAAGGTGTGCGCGATCTCACCGAACACCAGCGCGGCGAACACTCCTACTACTAAGTTATCCCCTCTTTTGTAGATTGCCCGATGCGACGCTAAAGCGTCATTTCGGGCCTACGTTGAACATGTGCCAGACGTTGGCGCAGCATTGCTTTGGCAAATCCCTCCCTTCGTTTCTCCGCGATAATATGACCAACCTCTCATAATTTAAATTTACTCCGCTCTGGTGATTCTCAAACGCCAGATGTTACCGGTATCATTCACATGGGTACCAAACATACTCCTGACATCTGACTACAATAATTAGTTTTAGTGGGTATCAGTCGTGGTGCCGCAATATCTCTGTTCCCGATTGGGATAATTAGAGTTTGTCGTCAGAAAATTGACGTTACCCATAACAAATGAAAGGCCAGGTAAATCATGCCATTAGTCATTGTTGCTATCGGTGTAATCTTGTTGTTGCTCCTGATGATCCGTTTCAAAATGAACGGCTTCATCGCTCTCGTCCTCGTGGCGCTTGCTGTTGGATTAATGCAAGGGATGCCGCTGGATAAAGTTATTGGCTCCATCAAAGCCGGTGTCGGCGGGACGCTCGGTAGCCTTGCCCTGATCATGGGTTTTGGCGCGATGCTGGGCAAAATGCTGGCAGACTGCGGTGGCGCACAACGTATCGCCACCACCCTGATTGCCAAATTTGGTAAAAAACACATCCAGTGGGCGGTGGTACTGACCGGTTTTACCGTTGGTTTTGCCCTGTTCTATGAAGTGGGCTTTGTGCTGATGCTGCCGCTGGTGTTTACCATCGCGGCTTCTGCGAATATTCCACTGCTGTATGTTGGTGTACCAATGGCAGCTGCACTGTCTGTGACCCACGGCTTCCTGCCACCGCATCCGGGTCCGACTGCGATTGCCACCATTTTCAATGCCGACATGGGTAAAACCCTGCTGTACGGTACTATTCTGGCAATCCCGACCGTGATTCTCGCCGGTCCGGTTTACGCTCGCGTGTTGAAAGGTATCGATAAGCCGATCCCTGAAGGTCTGTACAGCGCGAAAACCTTCAGCGAAGAAGAGATGCCGAGCTTTGGCGTCAGCGTCTGGACCTCTCTGGTGCCGGTAGTGCTGATGGCGATGCGTGCGATTGCCGAAATGATCCTGCCGAAAGGTCACGCTTTCCTGCCGGTAGCGGAGTTCCTCGGTGACCCGGTAATGGCTACGCTGATTGCCGTGCTGATTGCGATGTTCACCTTTGGTCTGAACCGTGGTCGTTCAATGGATCAGATTAACGACACGCTGGTTTCTTCCATCAAAATCATTGCGATGATGCTGTTGATCATCGGTGGTGGCGGTGCGTTCAAGCAGGTGCTGGTAGACAGCGGCGTGGACAAATACATTGCTTCCATGATGCACGAAACCAACATTTCTCCGCTGCTGATGGCCTGGTCGATTGCTGCCGTACTGCGTATCGCGCTGGGTTCCGCAACCGTTGCGGCAATCACTGCGGGTGGTATCGCGGCACCGCTGATTGCAACGACGGGTGTTAGCCCGGAGCTGATGGTTATTGCGGTGGGTTCCGGTAGTGTGATTTTCTCTCATGTGAACGATCCGGGCTTCTGGCTGTTCAAAGAGTACTTTAACCTGACTATCGGCGAGACCATCAAATCCTGGTCGATGCTGGAAACCATTATCTCGGTGTGCGGTCTGGTAGGCTGTCTGCTGCTGAATATGGTGATTTGATAACACTGACTGCCGGATGCATCGCATCCGGCATCAACCGCACTCTACTGCTTCTTCGCTGCAGCTCTGCGCCGTCTGTCCAAATCCTTCAGCAACTTATTCACGCCATCATCGGCAAACATCGTCTCAAGCGTTGCGGAAAGCTTGCGTCGCCAGTTTTTATACTGGTAACTGGTGCCAGGAATATTCACCGGTTCGGCCATATCCAGCCAGTCTTCCGGCTGTAGTCCTAACAGAGCACTGTTACTGTCGGCAATGTAGCGCTGCAAACCACGATTAAGCGTCGGCGTCATCGACATCAACGATGCCTTATGCCCGGCACGTTTTGGCAGACAACCATATTTATGCAGTGCATCCAGCAGCCCTTGCTTCGCCAGTTCGCGATCCTGATACAGACCGCGCAGTACCACTTCATCCGGATACAGCCCCAGGGTTTTGCCCAACGTTAGATCCCCGCTCTCCCAGTAACCGCGCAGCGTAGGCAGGTCATGTGTCGCCGCAACCGCCATCGACTGCTCCGGATACGCTTTCGGTGCACGGAACGTCTTCTCGTGGTCGTTTTCGAAATAGAGCACTTTGTAGGAGTACACACCGCTGCTGCGCAGCTTACCGACAATCTCTACCGGTACGGTACCGAGATCTTCACCAATCACCATACAGCGATGACGTTTACTTTCGAGTGCCAGAATCGAGAGCAGATCATCCACCGGATAGTGAACATACGCGCCCTGATCTGCCGTCTCGCCATACGGTATCCACCACAAACGCAGCATCGACATCACATGGTCAATTCGTAATGCGCCGCAGTTTTGCATATTGGCACGCAACAGCTCGATAAACGGTTCATAGGCACGCGCGGTGATGATATGCGGGTCCATTGGCGGTAATCCCCAGTTCTGCCCCAACGGGCCGAGGATATCCGGCGGCGCGCCAACCGACGCTTTCAGGCAATATAGTTCACGGTCACACCAGGTTTCCGCCCCACCTTCCGCTACGCCAACCGCCAGATCACGATACAAGCCAATCGGCATTTCATAGCCCTGGCTTATCTCCCAGCAGGCGGCAAACTGGCTGTAAGCCAGCCACTGCAACCAGAGATAAAAATCGACGTCATCACGATGTTCTTCGCAGAACTGACGCACTTCTGGTGAATCCACGTTCTGATACATCTCTGGCCATGCAGGCCAGCCCCAGCGCATTTCGTCCTCTTTCACTTGCTGGGCATGTAGCGCATCAAAGGCTGCCTGCCAGAACAGGCTGTCGCCCTGCTCTGCAACAAACTGGCGAAACGCGGTCATCTGCTCATCATCACGTTGCGCGAAACCTTTCCACGCCATTCGTAATGCTGTCATTTTTAGGGCGGTAACCGTGGAGTAATCGACCCAGTCGGCATCGCGCGCCTGTTGCAGCGTCTGTTGCGTGGTCGGCAACTGCCACCAGGCCTGAGCCTCTTCGCTAAGATGGAAATCTTCAACGGCGTTAACGTCGATATAAATCACATTCAGCCAACGGCGAGAAGACGGACTGTATGGGCTGGCACTCTCCGGATTTGCCGGATAGAGCGCATGAATCGGGTTCAGGCCGATGAACGACCCGCCACGTTTTGCCACATCCACCAGCATCGCTTTGAGATCGCCAAAATCCCCAATACCCCAGTTTTTTTCCGATCGCAGCGTATAAAGCTGAACGCAGGCACCCCACAGCTTTTGTTTATTCAGCAACGCCTGCGGTTCGTAACAGCGTTTCGGGGCGACAATCACCCGGCAATGCGCGCGCTGGTCGTCCTGGGTGAGTGTCAGCGTGTGATAACCTTCCGGCAGCTTCGTCGGTAGATTGAACGCTTTGCCCCCCGTTACATGGCCTTTGTACTGTGTTCCTTCTTCGGTGGTCAGCAGCCAGCTATATTCGCCGCTGCCCTCCACCACCATCGGCATTTTTTTGCCGCTGGTATAAACCATGACATTCGGGACTGGCGTTACCGCCACTTTCGTGGCGGTACGTTGATGCATCGCGTCAAGCAAACGCCGTTTGGTTTCGGCGCTAATCGACTGCGGTTTACCGTGGGCATTGATGTAATTGGGGCTAATCCCCGCCGCCAGCGCGGCATTATCCAGACGTTTGCTTTCCATCGAGCTTCCTTAGCGTTTTGCCTGCCAGATACGAGCCTGATAATCGCGAATAGAGCGATCCGAGCTAAACATACCGCAGCGGGCGGTATTGAGGATCGCCGCGCGAGTCCAGGCCTCCTGGTCGCGGTACAGCACATCCACCTGCTTTTGTGCCTCAACATAGGCTGCGAAATCCGCCATCACCAGATACGGATCGCCGCCTTGTTTGCCGATACTGTGCAGCATCTGGTCGAAGGCATGCTTATCGCCGTCGCTGTATTTACCGCTTTCCAGCTCTTTCAATACTGCGTCCAGCACCTTATCTTTCTTCCGCCATTTCACCGGGTCGTAGCCTTTGGCCAGAATTGCCTTCACTTGTTCCACGGTATGACCAAAAATAAAGATATTTTCTTCACCGACTTTCTCGGCGATTTCAACGTTCGCACCATCCAGCGTACCGACAGTAAGCGCACCATTGAGCGCCAGTTTCATATTGCCGGTACCGGAAGCTTCTTTACCTGCAGTCGAAATTTGTTCGGAGATATCCGCCGCCGGGATCAGTTTTTCCGCCGCCGAAACGCAATAATCCTGCAGGAACACCACCTTCAACTTATCGCCAACCAGTGGATCGTTGTTGATCACGTCAGCCACTTTGTTGATCGCAAAGATAATATTCTTCGCCAGGTAGTAGCCCGGTGCCGCTTTCGCGCCGAAGAGGAAGACGCGCGGTACGCGATCAGCCTGCGGGTTTTCACGAATTTCTTTGTACAACGCCAGAATATGCAGCAGATTCAGGTGCTGGCGTTTGTACTCATGCAGACGTTTAATCTGAATATCGAAAATCGCCTGTGGATTGATCTCAATACCGGTACGAACTTTCACAAACTCCGCCAGACGGACTTTATTCGCCTGCTTGATCTCGCGATATTGCTGACGGAATTTCGCATCATCAGCGAATTTTTCCAGATTGATCAGCTGATCGAGATCGTTAGCCCACTCTTTTTGCAGTAATTTATCCAACAGAGCCGCCAGTGCAGGGTTGCACTGTTTGATCCAGCGACGTGGGGTAATACCGTTGGTGACGTTATGGAATTTGTTCGGCCATAGCTGGTGATATTCCGGGAACAGATCTTTCACCACCAGATCCGAGTGCAGCGCCGCAACACCGTTCACCGCGAAACCGCCAACCACACACAGGTTCGCCATATGCACTTGTTTATCGTGCACCACCGCCAGTTTGGCCCACACTTTTTCATCGCCCGGCCAGGTTTTCTCCACCAGCGTTTTAAAGCGAGTATTAATTTCGTTAATAATCTGCATATGGCGCGGCAGTAAGCCTTTCACCAGTTTCACATCCCAGCGTTCCAGCGCTTCTGGCATCAGGGTATGGTTGGTGTAAGCGAAAGTTTTGCTGGTAATGGCCCAGGCGTCATCCCAGCTCATCTGGTGCTCATCGATCAGCACGCGCAGCAGTTCTGGAATCGCGATAGTTGGGTGGGTATCGTTCAGCTGAATAACTTCATAATCCGCCAGTTCGTGCAGTTTACGCCCCGCCAGATGATGGCGACGCAAAATATCCGCTACCGAACAGGCACACTGGAAGTACTGCTGCATCAAGCGCAGCTTTTTACCGGCAGTATGGTTGTCGTTTGGATAGAGAACTTTGGTCAGTTTTTCCGCATTGATGCCCTGCTGTTCGGCACGCAGGAAATCACCGTCGTTAAATTTAGTCAGATCAAACGGATGCGCGTGCGTCGCCTGCCACAGACGCAGCGGCTGCGCCACGCCATTACGATAGCCGACAACGGGGAGATCCCACGCTTGACCGGTAATGGTAAACTCCGGCTCCCAGCGTCCGTCTTTCGTCACTTTACCGCCAATCCCTACCTGCACATCCAGTGCTTCGTTGTGGCGGAACCACGGGTAGTTACTGCGATGCCAGTCATCCGGCGCTTCAACCTGTTTGCCATCGACAAAAGACTGGCGGAACAAACCATATTGATAGTTCAGACCGTAACCCGTCGCAGACTGACCGATAGTTGCCATTGAGTCGAGGAAGCACGCCGCCAGACGTCCCAGACCACCGTTACCCAGCGCCGGGTCGATCTCTTCTTCCAGCAGGTCCGTCAGATTGATGTCATAAGCCTTCAACGAATCCTGTACTTCCTGATACCAGCCGAGATTCAACAGGTTGTTGCCCGTCAGGCGACCAATCAAAAACTCCATTGAGATGTAGTTAACATGTCGCTGATTCGCCACCGGCTTGGCGAATGGCTGAGCACGCAGCATTTCGGCCAGTGCTTCACTCACTGCTAGCCACCACTGGCGAGGAGTCATTTCAGCCGCAGAATTTAAGCCATAACGCTGCCACTGACGTGAAAGCGCTTCCTGAAATTGCTTATCGTTAAAAATAGGTTGTGACATAGGAGTTCCACTTTTCTTAGATTTTCAACACAACGTTATCGCTAGTTTGCCAGGCTCGATGTTGACCTTCCTCATCCTGCGGGGGATTAGGCAGGGAGGAGTTGCGGGGATGAGCAAGGAAATGTGATCTCAACCACTTAAAGCTAGTGCAAACCACAGGATTAGCAGCAAATCAATGCAATACAGCGCAGAAAATCTGTATCTAAGTGCAAAAAATGGCCGTTGCGTATTTTCAAAAAGCGGAAGGTAACTCTATAAATTAAGTAAAGGAGTGAAACAGTTTCACAAGTAAAATATCCAGTGTGCTCCATCTCATTCTTAATAGATTTATTAAGATCATCTTTTTAGATGGCACTTTCATCAGGAATGAAGAAGAAACCCTTGCTTAAATGAATCTGATGAACATAAGGGAAACCAGTATTCACGCTGGATCAGCGTCGTTTTAGGTGAGTTGTTAATAAAGATTTGGAATTGTGACACAGTGCAAATTCAGACACATAAAAAAACGTCATCGCTTGCATTAGAAAGGTTTCTGGCCGACCTTATAACCATTAATTACGAAGCGCAAAAAAAATAATATTTCCTCATTTTCCACAGTGAAGTGATTAACTATGCTGATTCCGTCAAAACTAAGTCGTCCGGTTCGACTCGACCATACCGTGGTTCGTGAGCGCCTGCTGGCTAAACTTTCCGGCGCGAACAACTTCCGGCTGGCGCTGATCACGAGTCCTGCGGGCTACGGAAAGACCACCCTCATTTCCCAGTGGGCGGCAGGCAAAAACGATATCGGCTGGTACTCGCTGGATGAAGGTGATAACCAGCAAGAGCGTTTCGCCAGCTATCTCATTGCCACCGTGCAGCAGGCAACCAACGGTCACTGTGCGATATGTGAGACGATGGCGCAAAAACGGCAATATGCCAGCCTGACGTCACTCTTCGCCCAGCTTTTCATTGAGCTGGCGGAATGGCATAGCCCACTTTATCTGGTCATCGATGACTATCATCTGATCACTAATCCAGTGATCCACGAGTCAATGCGCTTCTTTATTCGCCATCAACCAGAAAATCTCACCCTGGTGGTGTTGTCACGCAACCTTCCGCAACTGGGCATTGCCAATCTGCGTGTTCGTGACCAACTGCTGGAAATTGGCAGTCAGCAACTGGCATTTACCCATCAGGAAGCGAAGCAGTTTTTTGATTGCCGTCTGTCATCGCCGATTGAAGCCGCAGAAAGCAGTCGGATTTGCGATGACGTTTCCGGTTGGGCGACGGCACTACAGCTAATCGCCCTCTCCGCCCGGCAGAATACCCACTCAGCCCATAAGTCGGCACGCCGCCTGGCGGGAATCAATGCCAGCCATCTTTCGGATTATCTGGTCGATGAGGTTTTGGATAACGTCGATCTCGCAACGCGCCATTTTCTGTTGAAAAGCGCCATTTTGCGCTCAATGAACGATGCGCTCATCACCCGTGTGACCGGCGAAGAAAACGGGCAAATGCGTCTCGAAGAGATTGAGCGTCAGGGGCTGTTTTTACAGCGGATGGATGATACCGGCGAGTGGTTCTGCTATCACCCGCTGTTTGGCAACTTCCTGCGCCAGCGCTGCCAGTGGGAACTGGCGGCGGAGCTGCCGGAAATCCACCGTGCCGCCGCAGAAAGCTGGATGGCCCAGGGATTTCCCAGCGAAGCGATTCATCATGCGCTGGCGGCAGGCGATGCGCTGATGCTGCGCGATATTCTGCTTAATCACGCCTGGAGTTTGTTCAACCATAGCGAACTGTCGCTGCTGGAAGAGTCGCTTAAGGCCCTGCCGTGGGACAGTTTGCTGGAAAATCCGCAGTTAGTGTTATTGCAGGCGTGGCTAATGCAAAGCCAACATCGCTATGGCGAAGTTAACACCCTGCTAGCCCGTGCTGAACATGAAATCAAGGACATCAGAGAAGGCACCATGCACGCAGAATTTAACGCTCTGCGCGCCCAGGTGGCGATTAACGATGGTAATCCGGATGAAGCGGAACGGCTGGCAAAACTGGCACTGGAAGAGCTGCCACCGGGCTGGTTCTATAGCCGCATTGTGGCAACCTCGGTGCTGGGTGAAGTGCTGCACTGCAAAGGCGAATTGACCCGCTCACTGGCGCTAATGCAGCAAACCGAACAGATGGCACGCCAGCACGACGTCTGGCACTACGCCTTATGGAGTTTAATCCAGCAAAGTGAAATTCTGTTTGCCCAAGGGTTCCTGCAAACCGCGTGGGAAACACAGGAAAAAGCGTTCCAGCTGATCAACGAGCAGCATCTGGAACAGCTGCCGATGCATGAGTTTCTGGTGCGCATCCGAGCACAACTGTTATGGGCCTGGGCACGGCTGGATGAAGCCGAAGCGTCGGCGCGTAGCGGGATTGAAGTCTTGTCGTCTTATCAGCCACAGCAACAGCTTCAGTGCCTGGCAATGTTGATTCAATGCTAGCTGGCCCGTGGTGATTTAGATAACGCCCGTAGCCAGCTGAACCGTCTGGAAAACCTGCTGGGGAATGGCAAATATCACAGCGACTGGATCTCTAACGCCAACAAAGTCCGGGTGATTTACTGGCAAATGACCGGCGATAAAGCCGCCGCTGCCAACTGGTTGCGTCATACGGCTAAACCGGAGTTTGCGAACAACCACTTCCTGCAAGGTCAATGGCGCAACATTGCCCGCGCACAAATCTTGCTGGGCGAGTTTGAACCTGCGGAAATTGTTCTCGAAGAACTCAATGAAAATGCCCGCAGTCTGCGGTTGATGAGCGATCTCAACCGTAACCTGTTGCTGCTTAATCAACTGTACTGGCAGGCCGGACGTAAAAGTGACGCCCAGCGCGTGTTGCTGGACGCATTAAAACTGGCGAATCGCACCGGATTTATCAGTCATTTTGTCATCGAAGGCGAAGCGATGGCGCAACAACTGCGCCAGCTGATTCAACTCAATACGCTGCCGGAACTGGAACAGCATCGCGCGCAGCGTATTCTGCGAGAAATCAATCAACATCATCGGCATAAATTCGCCCATTTCGATGAGAATTTCGTTGAACGTCTGCTAAATCATCCGGAAGTGCCAGAACTGATCCGCACCAGCCCGTTGACCCAACGTGAATGGCAGGTCCTGGGGCTGATCTACTCCGGTTACAGCAATGAGCAAATTGCGGGCGAGCTGGAAGTGGCGGCAACCACCATCAAGACGCATATCCGCAATCTGTACCAAAAACTCGGCGTCGCCCACCGTCAGGCCGCGGTACAACACGCGCAGAAACTGCTGAAGATGATGGGATATGGGGTGTGAGTTTAGCCGGATAATGCATTGGATCCGGTTTACATCTTTACATCATTCAATACTCACCCGCGTTACGCCATCTATTTCTATCAAACCAAACCGCACCGGCAAGAAACGCTCCACCACGGCGATATTGGTCAGCAAATGGCATGAAGGATGGGCGACCGTAAATTCTCCCGCGCCCGCCAGCGCCATCGGTAGCACCAGCTGGTCGGCGAGATATTCCCCCACTGCCGCCGGGCTTGCCAGGTAGCGTTTCACCTCTTTCACTAACTGCGCGGCTACCACCTCGGCACTGACGCGCTTTTCACCGACGACGAAAAAGCGTTCAGTGATATTTTCACTTTCGACTTCCAGCGAGACGGTATTACCCGGCCCCTGGTCGCGCGGCAGGTTATGAATATTCTGTTCATGCAGGGAAAAACTCCCCGCCAGTGTAGCGATTTCACGCTCAGCAACATGGCGCGGCACACCAGCTAATAGAACTTCTCCACGCATCTGCACAATGTTCCCGCGCTCGCCAAGTTGCAAGGTGTTAAACGATGCCACGGGCGAGACTTCCGTTGCCACCACGCCGCCTCCGGCAGGATAAAAACCGTGACGTAACAGCGTGGTTTGCTGATGAATTCCTATTTTCGCCAGCAGCGGCTCCAGCACCCGGCGGATAAAATCCGCAGGCGGCGCCGACGGGTTATCGGTGCCTCCGCTCACTTCAACACGCGAAGGTCCATCGGCAAACCACAGCGCGGGCAGCACCGTTTGCAGCACCAGCGTACAGCTTCCGGCACTACCGATAGCAAAGCGGTACTCGCCGCCGCGCACGGCGCCAGGCCGGAAGACCAGACGCTGCGACCCCAGCTCCGCGCCTTCCACCGTTGCCCTACAAATTTCCGCAGCCGCTTTTACCGCGGTCAGATGCTGGCGCAACAGCCCCGGTTTCGCCCGCCCGGCACGAATGCTGGTGATGGTAAATGGCTGGCCGGTTATCATCGACAGGCTCAGCGCCGAGCGCAGAATCTGCCCGCCACCTTCGCCCTGTGCGCCATCCAGCGCAATCATCCTTTTCATCATTTATCCTTTTACGCACACCACCTGACGCAGGGTATAGATAACTTCCACCAGATCGCTTTGTGCCGTCATCACCGCATCAATATCTTTATACGCCATCGGGATTTCGTCGATCACTTCGGCATCTTTACGGCATTCCACATGCGCGGTGGCACGAATTTGATCTTCCACGCTGAACAGTTTTTTCGCTTTAGTTCGGCTCATTACCCGCCCGGCACCGTGGCTGCACGAACAGAACGACTCTTCATTTCCCAGCCCACGGACGATAAAGCTTTTTGCTCCCATCGAACCGGGAATAATTCCATATTGACCAGCACGCGCAGACACCGCGCCTTTACGCGTCACGTAGATCTCTTCACCAAAGTGCTGTTCTTTTTGCACATAGTTGTGGTGACAGTTGATCTCTTCCATCGCCAGCGTTTGTGGCTGTCTGACCGTTTTCTGCGTAATGCTCTGCAATGCCGTTACCACGTTTTCCATCATCACATCGCGGTTAAGGCTGGCAAAAAGCTGCGCCCAGGCCACGGCTTTCAGGTAATCATCAAAGTATTCCGTACCTTCCATAAAGTACGCCAGATCACGCGACGGCAACGTCTCAAGCGTTTCCTGCATCTCTTTTTGTGCCAGATCGATAAAGTAAGTCCCGATGGCGTTACCAATTCCGCGTGAACCGGAGTGCAGCATAATCCACACCTGGTCCGACTCATCAAGGCAGATTTTAATAAAGTGGTTACCGGTTCCCAGCGTTCCCAGGTGTTTATAGTTATTGGTATTCAGGAAACGGGGATATTTTTGCGTTAACCACTGATAACCGGCTTCAAGCTCAGCCCATTTCGCATCGACGTTGACAGGCGGGTTTTCCCATGCGCCTTTATCACGTTTACAACGCCCGGTAGTACGCCCGTGCGGCACGGCCGTTTCAATCGCCTGACGCAGCTCTGCCAGGTTTTCAGGCAGGTCTTCCGCCGTTAACGCGGTACGCAGCGCGTTCATTCCACAGCCAATATCCACGCCCACCGCCGCCGGAATAATCGCCCCTTTGGTCGGGATCACGCTACCAATGGTGGAATCTTTACCCAGGTGTACATCAGGCATTACCGCAATATGTTTGAAAATAAACGGCATCTTCGCCGTATTAATAAGTTGCTGACGCGCATCGGCTTCTACCGGCACGCCTTTGGTCCACATTTTTACCGGGGCATTTTCAGTGGTCAGTAATTCGTAATTCATTTTGTTTTTCTCTTTTCGTTGTTTGCTGTCCTGATAATTGCAACCGTCGTGCCAGAAAATTAAATAAGTAAATTAATTTTTTAATTCATTGTTTTTAAAAAGATTATATCTTTATGTCCGTAACCGGAGATTTCCCGCAAAGCCGATTTACCGATAATGAAATATCGTCTTTTATAAGGATATCTAAGATGCGTAAAACAGTAGCTTTTGGCTTTGTCGGAACGGTGCTGGATTATGCCGGGCGCGGCAGTCAGCGCTGGTCAAAATGGCATCCGACACTCTGTTTATGCCAGCAAGAATCGTTGGTCATCGATCGACTGGAATTATTGCATGACGCCCGCTCGTGCTCGCTATTTGAAACGCTTAAACGCGATATCGCCAGCGTTTCGCCAGAAACAGAAGTGGTGAGCATTGAGATTGAACTGCATAACCCGTGGGATTTCGAAGAGGTTTACGCCTGCCTGCATGATTTCGCCCGTGGTTACAAGTTTCAGCCAGAAAAAGAAGACTATTTAATTCACATCACCACCGGCACCCACGTCGCGCAGATTTGCTGGTTTCTGCTGGCGGAAGCGCGTTATCTACCCGCCCGGTTGATACAAACTTCACCACCGCGCAAAAAAGAACAACCGCGCGGTGCCGGTGAAGTGACGATTATCGATCTCGATCTAAGCCGTTATAACGCCATCGCCAGCCGCTTTGCCGAGGAACGCCAGCAAACGCTTGATTTTCTTAAGTCCGGCATTGCCACGCGTAACCCCCACTTCAACCGCATGATTGAGCAGATTGAAAAAGTGGCGATTAAATCCCGCGCACCGATCCTGCTTAACGGCCCAACCGGTGCGGGAAAGTCATTTCTGGCGCGACGTATATTTGAATTAAAACAGGCGCGGCATCAGTTTAGCGGCGCGTTTGTGGAAGTGAACTGCGCCACCCTGCGCGGCGATACCGCCATGTCGACGCTGTTTGGTCATGTGAAAGGCGCGTTTACCGGGGCGCGGGAATCTCGTGAAGGTTTATTACGCAGCGCCAACGGCGGAATGTTGTTTTTTGATGAGATTGGCGAACTGGGCGCAGACGAACAGGCAATGCTGCTAAAAGCCATTGAAGAGAAAACCTTTTACCCGTTTGGCAGCGATCGCCAGGTGAGCAGTGATTTTCAGCTTATCGCCGGAACGGTGCGCGATTTGCGCCAGCTGGTTGCCGAAGGCAAATTTCGCGAAGATCTGTACGCGCGGATCAATCTCTGGACCTTCACCCTGCCGGGTCTACGCCAGCGCCAGGAAGATATTGAACCGAACCTTGATTATGAAGTGGAGCGCCACGCCACACTCACTGGCGACAGCGTGCGTTTTAACACCGAAGCGCGGCGCGCCTGGTTGGCTTTTGCGACCTCTCCCCAGGCAACATGGCGCGGTAACTTTCGCGAACTTTCTGCCAGCGTCACGCGGATGGCCACCTTTGCCACTAGCGGACGCATCACTCTGGACGTGGTTGAAGATGAGATAAACCGTCTGCGCTATAACTGGCAGGAGAGCCGCCCCTCCGCGCTTACGGCGTTGCTGGGCGCAGAGGCAGAAAACATCGATCTCTTCGACCGTATGCAACTGGAACACGTTATCGCTATCTGCCGCCAGGCAAAGTCGCTTTCTGCAACCGGACGACAGCTTTTTGATGTTTCGCGCCAGGGAAAAGCCAGCGTCAATGACGCGGATCGGCTACGCAAATACCTGGCGCGTTTTGGTCTGACGTGGGAAGCCGTGCAGGATCAGCACAGCTCCAGTTGAATATGATGGTCCGTCAGCACCTGCATTACGCTTACTGGCGGCGGGGCGTCGGTGTAGACGGCATCTACCATGCTGATGCTGCCCATATTGACCATCGCGTTACGGCCAAATTTCGAGTGATCGACAACCAGCATAACGTGGCGCGAGTTCTCAATAATGGCGCGCTTGGTGCGAACTTCGTGGTAATCGAACTCCAGCAGCGAGCCGTCGCTATCGATGCCGCTTATCCCCAGAATGCCGAAATCAAGGCGGAACTGGGAGATAAAATCGAGCGTCGCTTCGCCAATGATCCCGCCATCGCGGCTGCGTAATTCGCCACCAGCGAGAATAATGCGGAAATCTTCTTTTACCATCAACGTGTTAGCAACATTGAGATTGTTGGTGACAATACGCAAATTGCTGTGATTAAGCAGCGCGTGCGCCACCGCTTCCGGCGTGGTGCCGATATCGATAAACAGTGTCGAGCCGTTGGGGATTTGCTCCGCCACTTTGCGGGCAATCCTCTCTTTTTCTTCGGTCTGGGTGGCTTTGCGATCGTGCCACGGCGTGTTAACCGAACTGGAAGGCAGCGCCGCACCGCCATGGTGACGCAGGATCAGGTTTTGCTCCGCCAGCTCATTGAGGTCGCGGCGAATAGTCTGCGGGCTGACGGAGAAATGCTCTACCAGCTCTTCAGTACTGACATAACCCTGCTGTTTAACCAGTTCGATAATACCGTTGTGACGTTGTGTTTGTTTCATTTATAAATCCCTGGAATTATTTTCGTTTTCGCGCATTGAGCGAATCAACAAAAGCCATCGCTAAACCCACGGCTAACCCGGCGATGTGTGCTCCGTTCGCCATCGACATCCCAAACAAATCAAACCATCCGGCGATAATCCAGATCAGCGCAAAGATAATTAACCCACGTTGCAGGTAAATGCCACTTTGCGGATCGCGCTCACCACGTAGCCAGACGTAGCCCATCAGCGCATACACCACGCCAGAAAGCCCGCCAAACCACGGCCCGCTGAATTTTTGCTGCACATAGCCGCTTAACAGGGCACTAATGAGAGTAATAACAATTAGCTTACCGCTACCGAGGCGTTTTTCCACCGCACCGCCGAGATACCACCACCAGAGCAGGTTAAAGAGGATATGCATCAGCGAGAAGTGCATTAACGCGTGGGTGAAGTAACGCCAGAACTCAAATTTCAGTGTTGGATCGAATGGCCAGGCCAGCCATAACATCACTTCCTGATCGCCGAGAATTTGCATGGCGATAAACACCACCACGCAGGCGATCATCACCACCCAGGTTACCGGACCTGCGCGTTCACGCAAGGCAGCAAAGAAAGGATAACGGCGATAATGCAGACCACTGCCGGTATGGCCCGCCTGCCAGCTGGCCGCCAGATAACGCGGATCTGCCGGGTTTTCGAGAAAACGCGCCAGCTCCGCCCGCACGCGCTCGGCCTGGGACTCATCCGCCAGCCAGACATCGCTTTGGTTATGTTGTTGAATCGTAAGGATAACACCCTGCGTCGCCATGTAATCAACAAACGCCTGCGCCACGCGGGGGTTAGCAAAAGAGGTAATCATCAACATCGTTGCTGTCGCTTATTCCACACAAAAGGGGACAGTATAAAGCGTTACGCGCCGTACGCCACCTCTGCGGGAAACTGACGCTGCCAGGCTTCAAAACCGCCGTCAATGCTATAGACCACATCGTAGCCCTGTTGCAGCAGATACTGCGCCGCGCCTTTGCTGCTATTGCCGTGATAACACATCACCATCACCGGAGTGTCAAAGTCGTTATCACGCATAAACGCGCCCAGCGTGTCGTTGGTTAAATGGAAAGCCTGCACCGCATGTCCCATTGCGAAACTCTGTGGATCGCGAATATCGACCAGCACCGCCTCTTTTTCCTGCAACTTCTGGTGCGCGTCGGCAACGTTAATACATTCGAACAGATCCATGCGTCTCTCTTTCTTTACAAACAAGTGGGCAAATTTACCGCACAGTTTACGTCGAAGCGGCAGATAAACGCCATAATGTTATACATATCACTCTAAAATGTTTTTTCAATGTTACCTAAAGCGCGATTCTTTGCTAATATGTTCGATAACGAACATTTATGAGCTTTAACGAAAGTGAATGAGGGCAGCATGGAAACCAAAGATCTGATTGTGATAGGTGGCGGCATCAATGGTGCTGGTATCGCGGCAGACGCCGCTGGACGCGGTTTATCCGTGCTGATGCTGGAGGCGCAGGATCTCGCTTGCGCGACCTCTTCCGCCAGTTCAAAACTCATTCACGGTGGCCTGCGCTACCTTGAGCACTATGAATTCCGCCTGGTCAGCGAGGCGCTGGCTGAACGTGAAGTGCTGCTGAAAATGGCTCCGCATATCGCCTTCCCAATGCGTTTTCGCCTGCCACATCGTCCGCATCTGCGCCCGGCGTGGATGATTCGGATTGGTCTGTTTATGTACGATCATCTGGGTAAACGCACCAGCCTGCCGGGATCAACCGGTTTGCGTTTTGGCGCAAACTCAGTGTTAAAACCGGAAATTAAGCGCGGATTCGAATATTCTGACTGTTGGGTAGACGACGCCCGTCTGGTACTCGCCAACGCCCAGATGGTGGTGCGTAAAGGCGGCGAAGTGCTTACTCGGACTCGCGCCACCTCTGCTCGCCGCGAAAACGGCCTGTGGATTGTGGAAGCGGAAGATATCGATACCGGCAAAAAATATAGCTGGCAAGCGCGCGGCCTGGTTAACGCCACCGGCCCGTGGGTGAAACAGTTCTTCGACGAGGGGATGCATCTGCCTTCGCCTTATGGCATTCGCCTGATCAAAGGCAGCCATATTGTGGTGCCGCGTGTGCATACCCAGAAGCAGGCCTACATTCTGCAAAACGAAGATAAACGTATTGTGTTCGTGATCCCGTGGATGGACGAATTTTCCATCATCGGCACCACCGACGTAGAGTATAAAGGCGATCCGAAAGCGGTGAAGATTGAAGAGAGTGAAATCAACTATCTGCTGAAAGTGTATAACGCGCACTTTAAAAAACAGCTTAGCCGTGACGATATCGTCTGGACCTACTCCGGTGTGCGTCCGCTGTGTGATGATGAGTCCGACTCGCCGCAGGCTATTACCCGTGATTACACCCTTGATATCCATGATGAAAACGGCAAAGCACCGCTGCTGTCGGTATTCGGCGGTAAGCTGACCACCTACCGAAAACTGGCAGAACATGCGCTGGAAAAACTGACGCCGTATTATCAGGGTATTGGCCCGGCGTGGACGAAAGAGAGCGTGCTGCCGGGTGGTGCCATTGAAGGCGACCGCGACGATTACGCAGCTCGTCTGCGCCGTCGCTATCCATTCCTGACTGAATCGCTGGCGCGTCATTACGCACGCACTTACGGCAGCAACAGCGAGCTGCTGCTCGGCAATGCGGGGGCGATAAGCGACCTCGGGGAGGATTTCGGTCATGAGTTCTACGAAGCGGAACTGAAATACCTGGTGGATCACGAATGGGTCCGCCGCACCGACGATGCCCTTTGGCGTCGCACAAAACAAGGCATGTGGCTGAATGCGGATCAACAATCTCGTGTGAGTCAGTGGCTGGTGGAATATACGCAGCAGAAGTTGTCGCTGGCGTCGTAAGGATGATGCCCGGTTGAAGTGCAACCGGGCTATTTGGATTCCTTAGACTATTCATTGTAAATAATTGAATAACGGCCCCTGAGCTAAAATCGCCAAACTTAAGCACGTTACCCAATCGCCCCACTTCTTCCTCTGGTTTCTATTTTTTCTGCACCAATGGCAATAATATCCCAATGCAAAACCAAGCTGTGCACTAATCGGGCCGACAAAATCAGTCCAAGGCTGCGGCCAAAAAGGGGAAAAATTCAGGGGAGGCCAGACAAACGTCAGAAAGAAATTTCGGATATTTTCCAGCAACGCTGATTTCTCTGGAGAAATATAAAGAATGAAATTCGAGAGAATTAACCAGAAATAGACCGGCGAAAAGACCAGCCAGCAATGCAGTCTGTTTTTTAATTCAGGAGGCGTTCTGCGGGAGAATTGCCAACCGATGCCAGCCATTACACTGAAGGTAATGACTCCAACTTACTGATAGTGTTTTATGTTCAGATAATGCCCGATGACCTTGTCATGCAGCTCCACCGATTTTGAGAACGACAGTGACTTCCGTCCCAGCCTTGCCAGATGTTGTCTCAGATTCAGATTATGTCGCTCAATGCGCTGAGTGTAACGCTTGCTGATAACGTGCAGCTTTCCCTTCAGGCGTGATTCATACAGCGGCCAGCCATCCGTCATCCATACCACGACCTCAAAGGCCGGCAGCAGGCTCAGAAGACGCTCCAGTGTGGCCAGAGTGCGTTCACCGAAGACGT
>NZ_MIIV01000476.1:0-219 GCF_001743015.1 Shigella sp. FC1567 | reverse complement strand
ATCTCTGCTCTCATTGCCGTAAAACATGGCAACTACAGTTCACTTACACCGCCTCTCAGCCCGGTACGCACCAGAAATCATTGATATGGCCATGAATGGCGTCGGATGTCGCGCCAGTGCACGCATTATGGGCGTTGGCCTCAACACGGTTTTACGTCACTTAAAAAACTCAGGCCGCAGTCGGTAACCTCGCGCATACAACCGGGCAGTGATGTGATT
>NZ_MIIV01000475.1:0-221 GCF_001743015.1 Shigella sp. FC1567 | reverse complement strand
TTATCACTGTGATGGACCGTGCCGGACGGTCGACGGGCCCATAACGCCTGCTCCAGAGCATCCAGCACGAATGTCGTTTCCATGGACGATGAGACCCGCACCCCACGATGTATCCGGCAAACACATCAATGATGAACGCCACATAGACGAAGCCCTGCCATGTGCTGACGTAAGTAAAATCAGCCACCCACAGCTGGTCAGGTCGTTCTGCCACGAACTGA
>NZ_MIIV01000474.1:0-223 GCF_001743015.1 Shigella sp. FC1567 | reverse complement strand
TGCGCGAGGTTACCGACTGCGGCCTGAGTTTTTTAAGTGACGTAAAACCGTGTTGAGGCCAACGCCCATAATGCGTGCACTGGCGCGACATCCGACGCCATTCATGGCCATATCAATGATTTCTGTGCGTACCGGGCTGAGAGGCGGTGTAAGTGAACTGTAGTTGCCATGTTTTACGGCAATGAGAGCAGAGATAGCGCTGATGTCCGGCAGTGCTTTTGCC
>NZ_MIIV01000473.1:0-224 GCF_001743015.1 Shigella sp. FC1567 | reverse complement strand
GCCATGCGCTTCCCCGGAGGAGAAATGGCGGATCTGTACAGTCATCGCTGGGAAATTGAACTGGGATACAGGGAGATAAAACAGACGATGCAACTGAGCAGGCTGACGCTGAGAAGTAAAAAGCCGGAGCTTGTGGAGCAAGAGCTGTGGGGTGTCTTACTGGCTTATAATCTGGTGAGATATCAGATGATTAAAATGGCGGAACATCTGAAAGGTTACTGGCC
>NZ_MIIV01000472.1:0-226 GCF_001743015.1 Shigella sp. FC1567 | reverse complement strand
GGAGCGCCGTGGCGACACAGCAGCCCTTACCCGGCTACAGGATACCGGGGGTTAATCCGTCCTCATGTTGTCCGCTTTTACTCCCCGCCCGCTGAAACGTCTGTTCACGGCCAACCAGTGCTGGACATCCTTCCTGGATGCGGGCGGTCTGCGCGATATCGGGGTTGAGGCTGTCACAAAAATGCTGGCCTGCGGCACGCGGATACTGGGAGTGAAGGAATACATC
>NZ_MIIV01000471.1:0-228 GCF_001743015.1 Shigella sp. FC1567 | reverse complement strand
TCCTTCCTGGTATTGCTTACGCCAGAGAAATAACTGGCTGGCTGCTACACCATGTTGCCGGGCAACGAGGGAGACCGTCATCCCCGGTTCAAAGCTCTGCTGAACAATTGCGATCTTTTCCTGTGTGGTACGCCGTCTGCGTTTCTCCGGCCCTAAGACATCAATCATCTGTACTCCAATGACTAGTCTAAAAACTAGTATTAAGACTATCACTTATTTAAGTGATAC
>NZ_MIIV01000470.1:0-228 GCF_001743015.1 Shigella sp. FC1567 | reverse complement strand
GGAAATGGCATGGGAAACCCGTGGTAAGCCCGGCGGGGTGATGTTCCACAGCGATCAGGGCAGTCATTATACGAGCAGGCAGTTCCGGCAGTTATTGTGGCGATACCAGATCAGACAGAGTATGAGCCGGCGCGGAAACTGCTGGGATAACAGCCCAATGGAACGCTTCTTCAGGAGTCTGAAGAACGAATGGATGCCGGTGGTGGGTTACGTAAGCTTCAGCGAGGC
>NZ_MIIV01000469.1:0-229 GCF_001743015.1 Shigella sp. FC1567 | reverse complement strand
ACGCCGTCTGCGTTTCTCCGGCCCTAAGACATCAATCATCTGTACTCCAATGACTAGTCTAAAAACTAGTATTAAGACTATCACTTATTTAAGTGATACTGGTTGTCTGGAGATTCAGGGGGCCAGTCTAGGGATTACCTCGACCCCGAACTCATCTCTCGTTGCCTTGCCGAATCAGGTACTGTAACGCTACGCAAGCGCCGTCTTCCCCTCGAAATGATGGTCTGGT
>NZ_MIIV01000468.1:0-230 GCF_001743015.1 Shigella sp. FC1567 | reverse complement strand
GTTTGCTCTATGGTGCATCAATTGTGATGGCGGAGATATCACAACGCGGAGCATCAACGTAAATTCGGAATATATCAAGATGTGGTGGATGGTTTTCCTACACATCTGTTTGATTACCGACTGGATGTCAGTGAGGGTAATGCTGCCAACTTACTGATTTAGTGTATGATGGTGATTTTAAGGTGCTTGCGTGGCTTCCATTTCCATCAGATGTCCTTCCTGCTCCGCTA
>NZ_MIIV01000467.1:0-231 GCF_001743015.1 Shigella sp. FC1567 | reverse complement strand
CTGGACACCTTATCGAGATGCTCAAGTGACCGAAATGATGACCGTGCTCCAGATGGCGCTTCAATAGAAAGATTTAGTGATTTGAAACTGGTCCCTTGAGAAAACATTTTGCTATAACTTTGCGCTGCTATAGACTTCCTTAAAAAGTTTTTCACAGTATTAGCACAGTGATCTAAATGTTTTTCACTTATGCCAGAAGAAGATGAGTTTGTTACGCGTAATATATTTTTT
>NZ_MIIV01000466.1:0-24935 GCF_001743015.1 Shigella sp. FC1567 | reverse complement strand
TTTCTGGTGCGTACCGGGCTGAGAGGCGGTGTAAGTGAACTGTAGTTGCCATGTTTTACGGCAATGAGAGCAGAGATAGCGCTGATGTCCGGCAGTGCTTTTGCCGTTACGCACCACGCCTTCAGTAGCTGAGCAGGAAGGACATCTGATGGAAATGGAAGCCACGCAAGCACCTTAAAATCACCATCATACACTAAATCAGTAAGTTGGCAGCATTACCGATTGTGTAATATAAGGTCAGTGATCATATTGTGATGGGCACTTAACTCAATCAGAGATTCTTGCCGCGCGAGCCGTTGGCTTCATCGTTATAGCCTTTAAAATCATATTCCCAGTGACCAAAACCAATCATTTGATCATTGATTTGCGTTTCTCCTTTAAAGCCGAGACGGGCATAAGTTTTATCACCATCGTCACGCTTATCATCAGTAAAATAACGTAGAGCGGTAACCTTGCCATAAAGGTCGAGTTTATTACCATCCTTGTTATAGACTTCGGCAGCGTGTGCTACGTTCGCAGCTAACAAACCAGTTACAACCACCGCAACTATTTTTAATTTCATTTAACAGAATCCTTTTAATTATCGTCAAACGTATTTTCTAAACGAATTTTAAACGGCGTCATTTATAAATGACATACTGTTTTTAAAATAGAATGGTGATTAAAAACAATGAGAAAAATAGATGAGATAATATTATTTATCGATATGTGATCGAAGTCGAAATGAGATATAAGGTGAATTACTGGTATTTGAAATTTATTTTTTAATATTGTCGGAATTTATCTGATTAATTGCCGGGCCGTAGACCCGGCAATTATTTTAACCACGACGTGTCGCCAGCCAGCAGAGCAGGGAACCGCCGCAGACCATTAGCGCGCCTTGCCAGAATGAGAACGACAGCGGGGCGCTGAGCAGCACGGCTGCAAGCGCTGAGGAAAGTACGGGCGTAAAATACGAGCCTACCGCCATTATGGTGACATTGCCATGCAATATACCGACATTCCATGCAGCATAAGCAAATCCTAAGGTAAATGCCGCAGAGATGAGTTTAATCATGACGGGCGTGCTAAATACCATTTCTGGTTGTTGCGTAAGAAAATAGTAAACCCACAGACTTGCTCCCGTTAGCAGGACAAAAACGGTAATTCCGTTAAATCCGCGTGCGTATTTATTCGTTACTGTGCAATAGGCTGCCCAGATAAACGCACCAATAAACGCCAGGAAATAACTCAATGGGCTGGTGGTGATATTATTGATGATTTCATCATAATGTAACCCATTCTCACCGCCTAACACCCAGCAGACGCCGACCAGGGCTAATAATAATCCTGGTACAATCAGCCAGTTGGTTTTCTGACCATTAAACAGAATGGCAAAGAGAATTGTCAGGCTGGGCCACAGATAGTTCACCATACCCGCTTCAATCGCCTGATGACGGGTCGCCGCATACCCTAAGGAAAGCGCCAGACAGATTTCATAGCTGACGAATAACAGACTCCCGGCGAGTAAATAGCCTTTCGGAATCTGCCGAATACGCGGAAATCCAACCGTGAAGATTAACAGCAGCCCGCTTAATGAATAGATAGCAGCTGCGCCGCCGACCGGGCCGAGCCCCTCGCTGACACCGCGAATCAATCCTACCATCGTGCTCCACAGGACGATCGCTATTAGCCCTATGAGCGTTGCTTTTTGTCGTGTCATGCTCGCTGTTTTGTCTCTCTTGCCGTTAAAAATTAAGCTGAATTTTATAGCATTTTTTTAACTGGCCTGTCAGGCAGTGGTGCGTTTTTCTACCGCTATTGAGGTAGGTCAATTTGCGCAGGCGGATTATTTTGTGGCAAACACGTGTTCTTTTTGATTTCGCGCAAAAAGATTCAGAATTTTACTGTTAGTTTCCTCGCGCAGTAATATCCCTGAAAAAAGAGGAAAGCAATGGACGTCAGTCGCAGACAATTTTTTAAAATCTGCGCGGGCGGTATGGCTGGAACAACGGTAGCGGCATTGGGCTTTGCCCCTAAGCAAGCACTGGCTCAGGCGCGAAACTACAAATTATTACGCGCTAAAGAGATCCGTAACACCTGCACATACTGTTCCGTAGGTTGCGGGCTATTGATGTATAGCCTGGGTGATGGCGCGAAAAACGCCAGAGAAGCGATTTATCACATTGAAGGTGACCCGGATCATCCGGTAAGCCGTGGTGCGCTGTGCCCAAAAGGGGCCGGTTTGCTGGATTACGTCAACAGCGAAAACCGTCTGCGCTACCCGGAATATCGTGCGCCAGGTTCTGACAAATGGCAGCGCATTAGCTGGGAAGAAGCATTCTCCCGTATTGCAAAGCTGATGAAAGCTGACCGTGACGCTAACTTTATTGAAAAGAACGAGCAGGGCGTAACGGTAAACCGTTGGCTTTCTACCGGTATGCTGTGTGCCTCCGGTGCCAGCAACGAAACCGGGATGCTGACACAGAAATTTGCCCGCTCCCTCGGGATGCTGGCGGTAGACAACCAGGCGCGCGTCTGACACGGACCAACGGTAGCAAGTCTTGCTCCAACATTTGGTCGCGGTGCGATGACCAACCACTGGGTGGATATCAAAAACGCTAACGTCGTAATGGTAATGGGCGGTAACGCTGCTGAAGCGCATCCCGTCGGTTTCCGCTGGGCGATGGAAGCGAAAAACAACAACGATGCAACCTTGATCGCTGTCGATCCTCGTTTTACGCGTACCGCTTCTGTGGCGGATATTTACGCACCTATTCGTTCCGGTACGGACATTACGTTCCTGTCTGGCGTTTTGCGCTACCTGATCGAAAACAACAAAATCAACGCCGAATACGTTAAACATTACACCAACGCCAGCCTGCTGGTGCGTGATGATTTTGCTTTCGAAGACGGCCTGTTCAGCGGCTACGACGCTGAAAAACGCCAGTATGATAAGTCGTCCTGGAACTATCAGTTCGATGAAAACGGCTATGCAAAACGCGATGAAACACTGACTCATCCGCGCTGTGTGTGGAACCTGCTGAAAGCGCACGTTTCCCGCTACACGCCGGACGTCGTTGAAAACATCTGCGGTACGCCAAAAGCCGACTTCCTGAAAGTGTGTGAAGTGCTGGCCTCCACCAGCGCACCGGATCGCACAACCACCTTCCTGTACGCGCTGGGCTGGACGCAGCACACCGTGGGTGCGCAGAACATCCGTACTATGGCGATGATCCAGTTGCTGCTCGGTAACATGGGTATGGCCGGTGGCGGCGTGAACGCATTGCGTGGTCACTCCAACATTCAGGGGCTGACTGACTTAGGTCTGCTCTCTACCAGCCTGCCAGGTTATCTGACGCTTCCGTCAGAAAAACAGGTTGATTTGCAGTCGTATCTGGAAGCGAACACGCCGAAAGCGACGCTGGCTGGTCAGGTGAACTACTGGAGCAACTATCCGAAGTTCTTCGTTAGCCTGATGAAATCTTTCTATGGCGATGCCGCGCAGAAAGAGAACAACTGGGGCTATGACTGGCTGCCGAAGTGGGACCAGACCTACGACGTCATCAAGTATTTCAACATGATGGACGAAGGCAAAGTCACCGGTTATTTCTGCCAGGGCTTTAACCCGGTTGCGTCCTTCCCGGACAAAAACAAAGTGGTGAGCTGCCTGAGCAAGCTGAAGTACATGGTGGTTATCGATCCGCTGGTGACTGAAACCTCTACCTTCTGGCAGAACCACGGCGAGTCGAACGATGTCGATCCGGCGTCTATTCAGACTGAAGTATTCCGTCTGCCTTCGACCTGCTTTGCCGAAGAAGATGGTTCTATCGCTAACTCCGGTCGCTGGTTGCAGTGGCACTGGAAAGGTCAGGACGCGCCGGGCGAAGCGCGTAACGACGGCGAAATTCTGGCGGGTATCTACCATCATCTGCGCGAGCTGTACCAGGCCGAAGGTGGTAAAGGCGTAGAACCGCTGATGAAGATGAGCTGGAACTACAAGCAGCCGCACGAACCGCAATCTGACGAAGTGGCTAAAGAGAACAACGGCTACGCGCTGGAAGATCTCTATGACGCTAATGGCGTGCTTATTGCGAAGAAAGGTCAGTTGCTGAGTAGCTTTGCGCATCTGCGTGATGACGGTACAACCGCATCTTCTTGCTGGATCTACACCGGTAGCTGGACAGAGCAGGGCAACCAGATGGCTAACCGCGATAACTCCGACCCGTCCGGTCTGGGGAATACGCTGGGATGGGCCTGGGCGTGGCCGCTCAACCGTCGCGTGCTGTACAACCGTGCTTCGGCGGATATCAACGGTAAACCGTGGGATCCGAAACGGATGCTGATCCAGTGGAACGGCAGCAAGTGGACGGGTAACGATATTCCTGACTTCGGCAATGCCGCACCGGGTACGCCAACCGGGCCGTTTATCATGCAGCCGGAAGGGATGGGACGCCTGTTTGCCATCAACAAAATGGCGGAAGGTCCGTTCCCGGAACACTACGAGCCGATTGAAACGCCGCTGGGCACTAACCCGCTGCATCCGAACGTGGTGTCTAACCCGGTTGTTCGTCTGTATGAACAAGACGCGCTGCGGATGGGTAAAAAAGAGCAGTTCCCGTATGTGGGTACGACCTATCGTCTGACCGAGCACTTCCACACCTGGACCAAGCACGCATTGCTCAACGCAATTGCTCAGCCGGAACAGTTTGTGGAAATCAGCGAAACGCTGGCGGCGGCGAAAGGCATTAATAATGGCGAGCGTGTCACTGTCTCCAGCAAGCGTGGCTTTATCCGCGCGGTGGCTGTGGTAACGCGTCGTCTGAAACCGCTGAATGTAAATGGTCAGCAGGTTGAAACGGTGGGTATTCCAATCCACTGGGGCTTTGAGGGTGTCGCGCGTAAAGGTTATATCGCTAACACTCTGACGCCGAATGTCGGTGATGCAAACTCGCAAACGCCGGAATATAAAGCGTTCTTAGTCAACATCGAGAAGGCGTAAGGGGGCGAACAGATGGCTATGGAAACGCAGGACATTATCAAAAGGTCCGCAACTAACTCCATCACGCCGCCTTCTCAGGTGCGTGATTACAAAGCAGAAGTCGCAAAACTTATCGACGTTTCCACCTGTATCGGCTGTAAAGCCTGTCAGGTGGCGTGTTCGGAGTGGAACGACATCCGTGATGAAGTGGGGCACTGCGTCGGGGTTTACGATAACCCCGCCGATCTGAGCGCCAAGTCCTGGACGGTGATGCGCTTTAGCGAAACCGAACAGAACGGCAAGCTGGAGTGGCTGATCCGTAAAGACGGCTGTATGCACTGTGAAGATCCCGGCTGCCTGAAGGCGTGCCCGTCTGCTGGTGCAATCATTCAGTACGCTAACGGGATTGTCGATTTCCAGTCGGAAAACTGCATCGGCTGTGGTTACTGCATTGCCGGGTGTCCGTTTAATATTCCGCGCCTCAACAAAGAGGATAACCGGGTATATAAATGCACGCTCTGCGTCGATCGCGTCAGCGTCGGCCAGGAACCGGCTTGTGTGAAAACCTGTCCGACCGGGGCTATCCACTTCGGCACCAAGAAGGAGATGCTGGAGCTGGCGGAACAGCGCGTGGCGAAACTGAAAGCGCGTGGTTACGAACATGCTGGCGTCTACAACCCGGAAGGGGTCGGTGGTACGCACGTTATGTACGTGCTGCATCACGCCGATCAGCCGGAGCTGTATCACGGTCTGCCGAAAGATCCGAAGATCGACACCTCGGTAAGCCTGTGGAAAGGCGCGTTGAAACCGCTGGCAGCGGCTGGCTTTATTGCCACTTTTGCCGGGTTGATTTTCCACTACATCGGTATTGGCCCGAATAAGGAAGTGGACGATGACGAGGAGGATCATCATGAGTAAGTCGAAAATGATTGTGCGCACCAAATTTATTGATCGCGTCTGTCACTGGACCGTGGTGATTTGCTTCTTCCTGGTGGCGCTGTCCGGGATTTCGTTCTTCTTCCCGACGCTGCAATGGCTGACGCAAACCTTCGGTACGCCGCAGATGGGACGCATTTTGCACCCGTTCTTCGGCATTGCGATTTTCGTCGCGCTGATGTTTATGTTTGTGCGTTTTGTGCATCACAACATCCCGGATAAGAAAGATATTCCGTGGCTATTGAACATTGTCGAAGTATTAAAAGGCAATGAGCACAAAGTGGCGGATGTTGGTAAGTACAACGCCGGGCAAAAGATGATGTTCTGGTCGATCATGAGCATGATTTTCGTGCTGTTGGTGACCGGGGTGATTATCTGGCGTCCGTACTTTGCGCAGTACTTCCCGATGCAGGTTGTTCGCTACAGCCTGCTGATCCACGCGGCTGCCGGTATCATCCTGATCCACGCCATCCTGATCCATATGTATATGGCATTCTGGGTGAAAGGATCGATTAAAGGGATGATCGAAGGGAAGGTAAGCCGTCGCTGGGCGAAGAAACACCATCCGCGCTGGTATCGTGAAATCGAGAAGGCAGAAGCGAAAAAAGAGAGTGAAGAAGGGATATAATCTCTTTTGAACTTTAAGCTGAAAATGGCGCTTTAAGAAGCGCCATTTTTTTATTGCGTAACCAGACGGCGCAGTCGCGACACATCCACCGTTTTTTCAGCCTCTGCCAGACTCCAGGCGTTTTGCAGATTCAGCCACATTTGCGGCGAACTGCCGATCACCACGGAAAGTTTAATTGCCATTTCTGGCGTCAAAGCTGCTTTTCCGGTCAGCAATCGGCTTGCCGTTGAGGGCGCAATTTCCATTGCTCTGGCAAACTCGCGCAGGCTGACATTAAGTTCGTCCAGTGATTCCTGAATAATGTCCCCCGGGCGGGGATGATTGGCCATTTTCATTAGTGTCTTTACTCTCAGTAGCGTTCCTTCTCTGGGAACACTATCATTATTGTTCCTTCCTACGCAACAATAATCCATTTAGCCATTTCATGTTGGAGAGTGTGCGATGCTGCGACCCGAACATGGGAGTCGCAGCAAAGACCTCTTAGTGACGGAAATCAATCACCATACGGCCACGGATTTTGCCTTCTTCCATCTCGGTAAAGATGGTGTTGATGTCCGCTAACGGACGCAGGGCGACTTTCGGCACCACTTTGCCTTCGGCGGCAAACTGGAAGGCTTCGGTTAGATCCTGGCGCGTGCCGACCAGCGAACCGACCACTTCAATGCCATCCAGCACAAGACGTGGGATATCCAGGCTCATAGACTCCGGCGGCAGACCGACAGCCACAACACGACCGCCTGCACGGACAGCATCAACTGCCGAGTTAAACGCAGCTTTAGCTACTGCTGTTACCACCGCAGCGTGAGCGCCACCGGTTTTCTCCTGCACAATTTAGGCGGCGTCTTCGGTGCGTGAGTTAATCGCTAAATCTGCACCCATTTCGGTTGCCAGTTTTAACTGCTCATCATTGACATCAATGGCGATCACTTTGGCGTTAAAGACATTCTTCGCGTATTGCAGGGCGAGGTTACCCAGACCGCCAAGACCGTAGATAGCAATCCACTGACCGGGACGAATTTTTGACAGTTTAACGGCTTTGTAGGTGGTGACCCCCGCACAGGTAATGCTGCTGGCCGCCGCCGAGTCCAGACCATCTGGCACTTTTACCGCGTAATCGGCGACCACGATGCACTCTTCCGCCATCCCGCCATCAACGCTGTATCCGGCATTTTTAACTGAACGGCAGAGCGTTTCGTTACCACTGTTACAGTATTCGCAATGACCGCATCCTTCGTAAAACCACGCCACGCTGGCACGATCGCCTGGTTTTAATGAGGTGACACCTGGGCCAACTTCTGCCACCACACCGATGCCTTCATGGCCCAGAATTACCCCAGTTTTGTCACCAAAATCGCCATTCTTAACATGAAGATCGGTATGACATACACCACAACACTCCATTTTCAGCAGGGCTTCGCCATGTTTCAGTGAGCGCAGTGTTTTATCCGTAACGTCAACATGATGATCCTTCGTAACAACTGCAGCCTTCATAGTTCCTCCTTTTCGGATGATGTTCTGCATAGCAGGTGAGGCAAATGAGATTTATTCGCCACTACCCAGTATGGATGAGATCTGAAAAAGGGAGAGGGAAATAGCCCGGTAGCCTTCACTACCGGGCGCAGGCTTAGATGGAGGTACGGCGGTAGTCGCGGTATTCGGCTTGCCAGAAATTATCGTCAATGGCTTGTTGCAAAGCTTCAGCAGACGTTTTCACCGCCACGCCTTGCTGCTGCGCCATTTTGCCAACCGCAAACGCAATTGCGCGGGAGACTTTCTGAATATCTTTCAGTTCCGGTAGTACCAGACCTTCGCCGTTCAGCACCAGCGGCGAATACTGAGCAAGCGTTTCACTTGCTGACATCAGCATCTCATCGGTGATACGTGACGCGCCGGAAGCAATAACACCCAGCCCGATGCCAGGGAAAATAAAGGCGTTGTTACACTGGGCGATAGGGTAGATTTTATCTTTCCATACCACTGGATTAAACGGGCTGCCAGTGGCGACCAGCGCGTTACCTTCGGTCCAGGCGATAATGTCCTGCGGTGTGGCTTCCACGCGTGACGTCGGGTTAGACAGCGGCATCACGATCGGACGCGGACAGTGTTTATGCATCTCACGGATGATCTCTTCCGTAAACAGCCCGGTCTGTCCTGAGACGCCAATCAGAATATCTGGTTTTACATTGCGCACCACATCCAGCAGTGACAGCACATCGCTGTCGGTATCCCAGTCACTGAGGTTTTCGCGTTTCTGCACCAGTTTGGTCTGGAAAGGCAGCAGGTTCGGCATCTTGTCCGTCAGCAGGCCAAAGCGATCGACCATAAAGACTTTCTGCCGCGCCGCTTCCTCGCTTAATCCTTCGCGCTGGGTCTGGGCGATGATCATTTCGGCAATGCCGCATCCCGCTGAACCTGCACCAAGGAAGACGATTTTTTTCTCGCTTAACTGACCACCTGCCGCTCGGCTTGCTGCGATCAGTGTGCCGACTGTTACCGCCGCAGTGCCCTGAATGTCATCGTTAAAAGAACAAATTTCATTGCGATAGCGGTTAAGTAACGGCATCGCATTTTTTTGAGCAAAGTCTTCAAACTGCAACAGCACGTCTGGCCAGCGTTGTTTCACAGCCTGGATAAATTCATCAACGAATTCATAGTATTCGTCGTCAATGATACGCGGATTACGCCAGCCCATATACAGCGGATCGTTAAGCAGCTGTTGGTTGTTCGTTCCGACATCCAGCACCACCGGAAGGGTATACGCCGGGCTGATGCCGCCACAGGCGGTATAGAGCGACAGTTTACCGATCGGAATGCCCATCCCGCCGATGCCCTGGTCACCAAGCCCCAGAATACGTTCACCGTCAGTCACCACAATCACTTTGATATTATGGTTCGGTACGTTTTGCAGAATATCGTCCATATTGTGGCGGTTCTGGTAAGAGATAAACACGCCGCGTGAACGGCGGTAGATCTCAGAAAAACGCTCACAGGCTGCGCCGACGGTTGGGGTATAAATAACAGGCATCATCTCATCAAGATGATTGTTTACCAGACGGTAGAAGAGGGTTTCGTTGGTGTCCTGGATGTTACGCAGGTAGATGTGTTTGTCGATTTCGGTTTTGAATCCCTGATACTGGATCCATGCTCGTTCCGCTTGTTCTTCGATGGTTTCGACCACTTCCGGCAGTAACCCCAGCAGGTTGAAGTTACGGCGTTCTTCCATGCTGAAGGCACTGCCTTTATTCAACAACGGAAATTCCAGCAGTACAGGGCCAGCGTAAGGGATATAAAGCGAACGCTGTTTTTTTGTTTTTGGTTCCATGTCACTCACTCTTTTTTGAATATCCATCCCTGGCACGCTTTTATCGTCTTTGCTTTACCGCCAGGGCGTCGGCCCCAAGTATAAAGCAGATAAAAACAAAAACACCATTGCGCAGGCAATGGTGTTTAATCGTCATTGAGGACTGATGGTTATGAATTACTTTTCAGCGGGGCGTTTTCTGCCGGTTGGGTTATTTACCACGCTGGATTTGTCACCTTCGGTAACTATTTTGCGCTGGTTAGAAATTTTATGGTCCAGTCCAAGAATATGACGTGCCTGACGGTTCGATTTCATTTTAACTCCTCAATCCTGTTGCTAGTTTTAAGGACAACATCGCCGTAGCGAAGAAACACGTGCTAAACCCCTAAATTAGGTTGCCGATCAAGCATAGCACCTTAAAGCGTAGGGTGCTGGCCACTGACCACATAATTGATCGTTTGCTGGTAGATATCACTGAGGATGTCGTTATCAGAAGCTTCCACCCATTTGGTCAGCTCCATGAGAATGTCATCTTCAGTGACAACACCGTGCTCTGCCCGAAGGCCTTGCTCAATGGCATTAACCAGAGCGGGTTCTGCTGTTGAATTTTCTGCCTGATAATAAGTAAACATAGTGATTCTCCGTGTCTGTGTATTTATGGTGTCTGCTACGGATCGCAGATTTATAAAGCACATTCAGCATGGCAAATATTTGCCGCTTTGTTGTTAAGATTAGTCCTGGTTGATGATTTTTATATTTTAACCTCATGATATTGATAGGTATTATTATTGTGGTGAGTTGATTAATATTAATGCAATATCTCTTGGGTTATATATTCCCGGTTATCTATTGTGGAAATTTAATTTAAGTGCAGAAGTAATATTTCTGCCGGATTTTTATTCGGAATATCCTGCTTATCCTCGTGCTGTTTCTCACGTAGTCTATAATTTCCTTTTTAAGCCCACATGAGAGCAACAATGACAATCCATAAGAAAGGTCAGGCACACTGGGAAGGCGATATCAAACGCGGGAAGGGAACAGTATCCACCGAGAGTGGCGTGCTGAACCAACAGCCGTATGGATTTAACACGCGTTTTGAAGGCGAAAAAGGAACTAACCCTGAAGAACTGATTGGCGCAGCGCATGCCGCATGTTTCTCAATGGCGCTTTCATTCATGCTGGGGGAAGCGGGATTTACGCCAACATCGATTGATACCATCGCCGATGTGTCGCTGGATAAAGTGGATGCCGGTTTTGCGATTACGAAAATCGCACTGAAGAGTGAAGTTGCGGTGCCGGGTATTGATGCCTCTACCTTTGACGGCATCATCCAGAAAGCAAAAGCAGGATGCCCGGTCTCTCAGGTACTGAAAGCGGAAATTACGCTGGATTACCAGTTGAAATCGTAAAGCATTGCCGGATGACGTGTCAGGCGCGTGAATGCCTGATGCGTTGTTAGCATCTCTACAGCGCCCGCCAGCACCGGAGCTCACGTCCGTCCTCCCTTATTGCTAATGATTGCCGGACTTCACATCCGCTGGTTGCAAGGGGGCAACGTTCGTAGAAAAAACAGCCTTGCGGCAACGTGCGGTTTCCCGGCAGATCCGTTTTACGTAATGCCCATTCTTCCTCCAGCGGTTTATCAATGGCGGGGAGGGAATCCAGCAATAATCGGGTGTATGGATGTGCCGGAGCCGTTAGCACCTGTTGCGCGTCGCCCAGTTCTACAATCTGCCCGAGATACATCACCGCCACCCGATCGCTCATATGACGTATCACCGAGACATTGTGTGAAATCAGCACATAGGTCAGCCCGTGATTTTCCTGTAGCGTTACCAGTAAATTGAGGATCTGCGCCTGCACGGAGATATCCAGCGCAGAGGTTGGCTCATCAAGCACAATCACGTCAGGCTGCGAAGAGAGTGCTCTGGCAATGGCGATACGTTGCCGCTGCCCGCCGGAGAACGCATGAGGCAGGCGGTCGAGATACTCCGGACGAATACCCACCTGCACAGCCAGCTCCTCTACCAACGCTCGCCGCTGTTGTTCACTACTACGCTTAGCTATCCAGAGCGGTTCTGTGATGATGCGCCACACCGGTAAGCGCGGATTGAGCGAAGAGAGCGGGTCCTGAAACACCATCTGCATAATGCGTTGTGAGCCAGAACGGATGTACTGCCCGTGGCTCGGTTGCAGCATACCCATTAAAAGCTGTGCGAGGGTGCTTTTGCCGCAGCCTGACTCGCCGACGATCCCTAAGGTTTCACCACGGCGGATCTGTAAATCAATACCATTAATCGCATGAACATGTTCCGTAGTTTTACCAAGCCAGTTTTTACGGGCCGGGAAATTGATATGGACGCCGCGTAACGTTAATAACGTGTCAGACACTTATGACCTCCTGCTGCGGATACCAACAGGCGCAGCGCTGGTTGTTGTCACCACACGCTGTCAGCGCCGGGACGTTTTCACACTGTGCACCTGCCGCATAGCAACGATCGCGAAAAGCGCAGCCGTCAGGCAAATGGGTGAGGTTTGGTACCGTCCCTGGAATGGCGGGTAATAGCTGGCGTGGTACTCCATGTTCTGGTGCACATTGGAGCAAACCAATGGTATACGGATGCCGGGGATGATGGATAACGTCTGCCCTCACGCCGCTTTCAATTACGCTTCCGGCATACATCACGTAAACGCTATCGCACAGTTGCGACACCACGGCCATATCATGGCTGATGAACAGAACCGCAGTTCCACTGGCGCCGGCTTTATGTTTAAGCAAACGCAGTACCTGCAACTGCACCGTAACGTCCAGCGCCGTAGTCGGTTCGTCGGCAATAATCAATTGCGGCTCGCAGGAGAATGCCAGCGCAATCATTACCCGCTGGCGCATACCACCTGAAAGCTCAAACGGATAGCGCGACATAACTTCCACGGCATCCGGGATTTGCATCTCTTCCAGCAGGACAATCGCTTTAGCTCTGGCTTCCCGACGACTTATTGGTTGATGATGGCGGATCACGTCCATCATCTGAAGACCTATTCGACGTGTCGGATTGAGGGCGGTCATCGGTTCCTGAAAGATCATCGCCACTCGTGCGCCGCGCCACTGACGAAGCTGTTTTTCCCGAGCGTTAAGAACATCGTCTCCCAGCAGTGAAATCTGCCCCCGATGTACGCAATAACTGCCCGTCGGTAGCAGACGCATAATCAGCATTGCGGTGACTGATTTACCTGAGCCGGATTCTCCCACCAGACCGACAATTTCACCGCGGTTAATCTGCAAGGACACATTGTTGAGCGCGTGAACATCACCGTTAAAACCGGGGAAACTCAAATGCAGCTGTTGAATGTCCAGAACGGGCTGGGTCATGACTGCTTTCCTCCTGCTTTCGGGTCAAGCAGATCGCGAATACCATCACCAAAGAGATTAAACCCAACGGCGGTAAGCAAAATCGCTGCCCCTGGAAATGCGCAATACCACCACTGATCGAGTACATAGTTGCGACCATTCGCTACCATCGCGCCCCATTCAGCACTCGGTTGTTGAGCACCCAGGCCAATAAATCCCAACGTGGCGGCCATTAAAATCGCGCTACCGATATCCAGCGATGCCTGCACGATCAGCGGCGGCAGGGAGTTACGTAAAATATGCCAGCTGATCAGATGCCAACGCGACGCACCAAAGGTTTTCGCCGCCTGAACATAGGTATACTGGCGTACAACTAATGCTTGCCCCCGCGCCAGGCGCACATAAAAGGGAATTCGCACAATAGCAATCGCCAGCATGGCGTTAAATAAACTCGGCCCGAGAGCGGCAGCCAGTGCCATTGTCAGTACCAACGAAGGAATCGACAGCATAATGTCCATGATGCGCATGATGATGGCGTCTGCGCGTCCGCCAAGCACACCGGATAGACATCCGAGTAGCGAACCAATCATACCCGCAATGGCAACCACGACTAATCCGGCGAGAATTGATTGCTGACTGCCGACCAGTACGCGGCTGAACAGATCGCGTCCCACTTCATCGGTGCCAAACCAGTGCGCCGCAGAAGGCGGCAAAAGGCGGGCGGTTAAATCAATGGCGTTGGGATCATGCGTCGCAAGCCACGGTGAAAAAAACATCATCAATAGCATTAATACAATGATGACTGCGCCGGTCACGGTGAGCGGACTGCCTTTCAGCATCCATATCAGTTTTGCACCGTTAAATCGCGTTTGTTTTTGTGGGCGTACGGCGGACGTTTCCTCGCTTAGCATCATTCACCACCTCCACGTCCGATACGCGGATCAATCCACAAATAGAGCAAATCCACCACCAGGTTGACCAGCACATAAGCAAATGAAACCACGACGGCAAAGCCCATCACTGCCGGGAAGTCGAGCGCCTGTATTGATGTTACTACCCATGCACCCATTCCGGGCCAGGCAAAAACGGTTTCGGTGAGCACTGCGCCATACAACAAATCGCCCAGCGCCAGACCCAATACGGTAATCGATGGGATCAACGCATTGGGTAGCGCATAACATAAAACGATATACCAGCCGGGCAAGCCGCTGGCCCGGGCGGTACGAATGTAGTCTTCACTCAATTGTTCCAGCATCGCTGAGCGGATCTGGCGAGCGACAATTCCCAGGTGAACGAACGCCAGCGTTAATGCCGGTAAGATGAGATGTTGCAACGCATTGAAGAAGACTTCACCGTTGCCTTCAAGCAGCGCATCGAGCAGATAAAAGCCGGTAACGTGCGTTGGTGGATCCAGCCAGTCATCAAGCCTTCCGCCGCCGGGAAGAATTTGCAGATGACCATAAAACAGCACAATGACGCCCAGTCCAAGCCAAAACGCAGGTGTGGAGATTCCGGTAATGGCCATTATTCGCACCAGATGATCCAGCCAGCGATTTCGCCAGACTGCAGAGAGTATGCCCAGCGGGATGCCAATCAGGAGTGCCAGCAGCAGGGCACAAAAAGCCAGTTCCAGCGTCGCCGGGAAAAATATACGCAACTCTTCCAACACCGGACGCCCGGTACGAATGGATGTTCCCAGGTCACCATGAAACAGGTCGCTGACGTAGCGGTAAAACTGTACATACAGTGGCTGGTCCAGTCCCAGTTGCTGGCGAATATTTTCCACGATAGCATCGCTGGCGCGGTCACCCGCCAGTAACCGCGCCGGATCGCCAGGGATCAGATGCGAGATAATAAACGTAATCACGCAGACGCCCGCCATCACGAGCACCAGCCCCCAGCAGCGTTGGCGTAAAATACTCCAGAAGGTCACGTTATTTACTCATGGTATTGATATTGAAGACCTGTTCCAGCATGGGATTGAACACAAAGCCTTTCACCTCTTTGTTCATCGCCAGTTGGTAGTTTTTCTGGAACAGGTACACATAAGCAGCGTCATCAATGACGATTTTCTGTGCCTGCTGGTAGTCCCGGGTACGCTGCGTCTGGTCGGTGGTCGCAAGCGCATTGCGCAGTAACTTATCGACCTCACTGTTTTCATAGAACGAGCGGTTACCCGGCAGACCTTTTTTGTCTGACTCAAACCAGTAATTCATAAACATATACGGGTCGGCAAAATCCGGACTCCAGTTGCCAATCGCAATGTCGTAATCACCTTTACCCACTCTGTCGCGCATGGTGGCGTTCGCCAGCTTTTCCAGCTTCACATTGATGCCCAGCTTGTTGAGACTGGATTGTGTCGCCAGAGCAATAGGCTCCCAGTTCGGATCCTTATCGGAGTAGAGAAACGTCAGGCTGGTGGGTTTGCTCGTCACTTTATCCCATTCGGCTTTGGCTTTCGTTTCGTCATGGTTGTATTGCATTGCCGTCGCATCGTAGCCCCACATGCCTTCCGGAATCGGGCCGCGCATCTGTTTTCCGTTACCACTCAGAATGCCGTTAACCATGCCCTGATAATCGGTAGACCAGGAAATGGCCCGACGCAGATCCGCCTGATTAAGAGGCGCTTTGCTGTTATTCAGATACAGGTAGGTGACGCGCAGTGACGGATACTCTGCCACATTGACTTTGTTTTCCTGCTTCAGGGCGTTGAGTTGATCCACCGGCAGCGCATCGGCAATGTCAATATCACCACGGGAGAGCTGCAGGCGACGGGAGGCACTTTCACCAATAATTTTTACCGATACTCGCTTAAAGTTCGGTTTATTGCCAGGGTAATGCGGATTTGGCACCAGAACTAATTGCTGACCTTTTTGCCAGCTTTTCAGCATAAATGGTCCGGAACCGGCGGTATTTTGCGCGAGGAAGCCGCGGGCATCATCCGCTGCATGTTCCTTTAACACCGCCGGATTGATAATGGATGCACCGTCATTCGCCAGCGTGTAGAGGAACGGTGCGAATGGCTGGCTAAGGGTAAACTTCACCGTATGTTCGTCGGGAGCATCAATCTTTAAATCTTTGGGAAATGCTTCTGCTGGCCCCTGGCCGATTTTTAGTAGCCGCTCAAAAGAGAGTTTTACTGCTTCGGCAGTGACCGGTGTGCCATCGGCAAATTTAGCATTGTCCTTCAGGGTGAACGTCCACTCTTTTTGATCGTCAGACGCTTTCCAGCTACTTGCCAGATCGCCTTCAACGTCGGTTGAGCCTTTATCACCGTCCGTTTTGTACTGAACCAGCCGCTGATAAGACGGGTAGGTCACCGTCCAGTCGTTATTATCTATTGTTACCGCCGGGGCGAGGGTTTGTGGATCGGCGGCCTTACCAATCACCAGCATATCTTTCGGTACGGCGGCGTGCGCAACCGGGAAAGTTGTGGCAAGGACGAGCGCGAGCAATGTAGGACGAAACGGTATCGATCTCTTCATGACAGTTTCCTGATTAACTGACGTGCTGTGTGCCAGGGGATATAAAACAGGTGAATTGATCAGCGAGCAGTGGGTAACTCGCTGCCTGGGGTAATTCGAAGTGCCACCATTCGCTGGAGATACCGACAAAACCGCCACCAGTCATAATCGCATTCAGCAACAGCCGATTGCGCTGAGCGGCGGGCGGGACGGAAGGGTGATAGGCATGGGAGCGCTCGTGCATTTCATCGAACCCTGCGCCCATATCGAGGATGTTCCCGTGCTCATCACGAAGCGTCAGGTCGATCGCCGTGCCACGGCTGTGATTAGAACCGACCGTCACATCAACAACATATTGCGGGTCTGGGCAGGCTTGCCACAACATCGCCTGTGCTTGTTGTGGGCGATACGCATCGTAAATCACCAGTTGTAAGCCTGACAGCTGGGCGATACTGATACTTTTCGCCAGCGCGGTAATCGCATCCTTGTGTAGCAGACAACGCGCTTGCTGATAAATAGCTTTACCTGTGATGTTATCAGCGCAGGCGTATTTCAATTCGATCTCCAGATCAGGGAAGATTACGGCTAAATCAACCAGTTCGGTGGTATCCGACATAAACGGTTCCTGTATAAGACAAAAATTGCTGCGCTTTCCGCTTATGCAGATCTCATGCCATGCCGGGATAAGCGCCAGAATGCTGGCTTAAAGTTATATTTTTTAACTTTTGATCAACATTTGTGCAGCGTAGTGCAGTTTTGGTGCAAGAGGGGAAGTTAAGGAAGGAATCTCCCGGAATCGTAGATGAAATCACAGTATTTAAGTGACGGTGTCACGTTAAATGAAAACCCGCGAGTGCGGGCGAGAGGAATTTGTCAGATTTTCAGCGGTAACACGCTGCTCATCCAGCCTGGAATTTCTTCGGCGGGTAGGGGGCGGGAAAAGAAATATCCCTGAATAACGCGACAGTGGATCTTGCGTAGCATCTCAAATTGCTCTTTGGTTTCGACGCCTTCCGCCACGACGGTTAAATTGAGGCTTTGCCCAATGCTGGTAATGGCTTCAAGTAAGGCAAGGATGCGTTTTTCGGTCAGACAACGATCGACAAAACTTTTGTCAATTTTGATTTCCGTTACCGGAAGACTGACTAAGCGGGATAATCCGGAAAAGCCCGTACCAAAATCATCTACCGATAAGCCCACGCCCATATCACGCAGGATCTGAATGCGCTTAAAGATTTCGGTATCGTGTTCCATCATCATGCTTTCCGTGATTTCTACCGTCAGCTGGTGGCCGTCAATACCCCAGGCGTGCATTGCATCAGACACCTGATTAGGCAGTTGATTACTGCGAAAGTGCAGTGCCGACAAGTTAACGGAAAGCGCCGGGATATGAATATTCTGGCTACGCCATTCTGCTAACTGACGGCAAGCTTCCGCGATGACCCAGCGCCCAATATTTTCGATTTCACCAATCTCTTCTGCGAGAGGAATAAACCGTGAAGGGGGCACATGACCATGCTGGGGATCGTGCCAGCGCGCAAGGGCTTCGATGCCGTACAGTTCACCCGTTTCTGCGAAGATTTGCGGCTGGTAAACAAGTTTCAGTTGGTTATTGCTAATCGCTTCTTTCAGCGCTGCGCCTAAAACCAAACGCTCTTTTACCATTTCGTTCATCGCCGGGCTGAAGAACTGCCAGCCGTTACCGCCATTCTTGCGAATATAATCTATTGCATTGTGAGCAGTGGAGAGTAGGTAATCGTGGTTTTTACCCACGTCGTAGCTGATGCCAATACTCAAGGTAAGCGGGAATGGTTTATCGTCAATCATTATCGGCTTGCTGACCACATTCCGTAGCTCATCGGCGATCTGGGTAATGTTACTGACGTCGTTTTCCAGGCTCACGAGGACAAACTGCGTACCTTCGATACGACAGAGATACTGATCCGGTTTGAGTTTTCCACGAAAGCGATTGACCACTTCCAGCAATGCCTGATCGGCCCACGCATAGCCAAGGCTATCAATCACATCCTGAATATGGTCAACACCGATGAGATACACCACCGGAGAGACGGCTTTGTCGACCAGGTCATCGAGGTAATTGTGCTGGTTATTGCGATTTGGCAGACCGGTCATCGGATCAAATTGGATGAGTTGTTCAATATGCTGGCGGCTTTTTTCCTGTTCCAGCGCCAGCGCGGCCATATGCTGACTGATATCTGCCACGCGTTCGATAAAGGCGCTGGTTTCTGCTCCTGACGAGGTTTTAATTTGCAGGATCCCCGCAGGCGCGCCATCACGCTGACGAATGGTCGCTGACCAGCTTTGCGCATTTTGAACTTCTGCACCGTGCGAAGATGACGCCCAGTGTATCGGCATCCCGTTGCGCAGTGCGAACAGCGAAACATGCGATTCGTTGAGAACAGATTCGATGTTACGACAAATGATTTCCCCCATTTCATGAAATGGCGGGCTGCTGCACATGGCGGCGAGAATATTGCCTTCAAGCTGGCGGATTTGCCGTTCTTCGGTGATATCCGAGAAAGTCATTACCAGGTTCTGCAGATGCGCGAGCACGTCATAAACCGGGCTGATAGAGGCTTTAATCCAGATTTTTTCACCGGTGCGCGTCAACAGCAGAAATTCGTCCTGATCGCGGGCGGTTTTCCATAGCAACTGTTGTAAACGAATGCGGTTATCGGCAGGGAATTCAGGAATGTTCAGGAGTGTATCGGGCTGCATACCGCTGGCTTCGCTAATGCAGTAACCAAACATTTCGGTAAATGCGCGATTGCACTGCACAATATGGCGTTCCGGATCGAGGACAATCACCGGTCGGTCGAGATGGTCAACGGCAATAATCAATTGTCGGGTCTGTTCTTTTTGCGCCATTTCTACGCTGGCATCCCGTACCAGCGCCAGGTAATAAACTTTCCCCTCGGCGCTCACTTTCGATAGCGCAAAACGGGTCCAGATTTTACTGCCGTCTTTTTTCTCCAGCTGCAGCTCCCGACTCATCCCCTCGACGCGCGCTTTACCACCTTCACGGTTATGACGAATGTATTCAGGATGCGCAGGACGCAAATCCCGCGGAATCAGCATATCAATGTTATTGCCAATGACTTCTTCACGTTTGTACCCCCAGAGCTTCTCTGCGGCGGGGTTGAAAAACATCACTTCATCATTTTCGTTAATTAACACCGCGCCCATCATATTTTGTTCAAGGGCGGGGAAAAAAATGCCATCGGCGGCATTTTCCGCATCGGTTAGCTTCATGATTACCTCTGCATCCTGGCGCATCTAAAGACTGGCTTTCCAGAGTTCAACACGGTTTCTACCTCGTCTTTTGGCGATATACAGAGCTTCATCGGCTATTTGAATGAGGCGCTCATAGTCAGGATGACCATTAAACATGGCGGCACCGATGGAAAGTGAGAGGGCAATATCCTCGCCGTTTGCGGCTTTCAGTTTGGTTTTCTCCACCCGACTGCGAATACGTTCTGCGGTACGTAACGTTTCGTTTTCAGAAGCTTCAGTCAAAACAATGATAAATTCATCGCCCCCGTAGCGAAAAACATAATCACTACTGCGGACGTTGTCATAAAAGGCCTGAGAGACTTTACGCAGAATTTCATCGCCAGTGTTATGGCCCCACGTATCGTTGATCTCTTTGAATTTATCAACGTCAATAATCAGCACTGACAGCGGTGTACCGGTCCGGTTGGCATGGGCAATTTCGCGTTTGAAGATAGTCGGCAGGAAGCGGCGGTTAAGTAATTTCGTCAGTACATCCATACCGACTTCGTGGCGCGATACTTCTTCAAACAATTCACGCAGCAAGGTAATAATTTGCGATACAGTATTTCTTATCTGTAATAAAAATTTCACCCGCAGACTTCTGTTATTCAAATTCCTGGTGTTACGCATGGTTTGATTGAATATACCGTCGAAATCCTGAATCAGACGGGAGATATGCCTACTTCGGCAATGCCACTAAAATAATGTCGACCTTTATGGTTAAACCACAGGCCAAAATCAGCCTGGCTTAAAGGCAAACTACTGCCTAAATCAGAATCCAGCAGGATTTTATAGATAATATCTATTTCCCATGAAAGTATTGAGGCTATTTGCCGTTCTTTTTCTTCTTCGGCGTTTTCTAGTAACGAGAAGATACGATAGTTTTCATCTTCCTTTGAGGCACTACTGTCACTAAAGGTAAACGCGCGGGTCATCACTTCCATAGCGATATCAATACTGTTAATCGAGAAATGGTAGACCTGAAGTTTTTCTGCGGCAGAATAATCCGAAGAGAAGATTACCGGATAGAGGATTTTTTTCAGCACCCGAAACCCCATCTCGACAATTTCTACCGGAATTCCTATGCGGGCATGCACTTCCGCGACGGTATGCTGGATTTGTATTAGCCTTTCGACATCGTCAACCTGGGCAGAAAGCACGTTAATAATCCAGCGTTCCATCGCACTTTTCAACTGCCGCTCAACTTGTTCATTACTCAAGAATTCTTCGGCATGCGGGTCGATGCGGACAATTCGATAAAACTCGATACTCAGATAATGAGCATGCGCAACGGCAATTTCCGCGGCTTTAGCACGAATGAGTGGATCTGCCTGTTCGACAAGTCCGGTCCACTCATCTTTCATTCTTTTAAAATACATCTCCATAATTCACACCCTTATAAGGCTGGGAAATCAGACGGAATCAAAACGCAACGTGCGAGATCGACTAACTGCACCATATTCTCCTGAAATATGAAGATATACTGAAAAGAAATAAGCGACTTAGGACAGTTTCAATCTACGCTACTGTTCTTCAGAAGAGTATAGCCCATCGTAATTATTTTTCGGTGACAGCGAATATCGTATGGTTTTTCATATTCATACATTTTTATTAGGGATTTATAGCTGTTTAACTAAGTGTGGTTAATTGCGTGGTTAATTTGACTTATGTAAGCATGATTACTAGTGGGATATTTCACAAGGTGTAACAAGCCGGTGGGTAAAGCACCGGCTTGTTACAAAGTAAGCATGGGAGTTTAACTGCCCCAACGACTTTGCAGATAGCTGACCGCTTGTTGAGTCTGCGGTTTATTCAGATAGTCCTCACGGAACAAGATGGTGCCGCTAATTTCTGGTACCGCATCGTTAAGATCGAGCTGCTTTTTCAGTTCCGGTACGCCGCCGTTAATCATCCAGTCTGGCTCTATCTTTGAAGGTTCACCCACTTTATAGAAGGCGATACCGATATACAGGCGGGTCCTGGTCGGTTTAACGACATCCGCCCACCATTTTGCCAACACGTCATAACGCGCGGCACTCCGTGAGAACGGCCAGTAAATTTGGGGAGCAATGTAATCCAGCAATCCTTGTTCCACCCATCGACGGGTGTCAGCGTAGGATTCGTCATAGGCTGCCGCGCCTCGGGTATCGGAACCGAGCGGATCGTGTGATCGGTTACGCCACACGCCTGCCGGGCTAACGCCAAATTCGACTCCCGGCTTAATGCTTTTAATGGTGTGCGATACTTTTGTAATTAACTGCTGAGTATTGTTGCGCCGCCAGTCTGCTTTTGACGCAAATGCGCCTCCGTATTTACGGTACGTTTCGTTATCATTTAGCCGTGAACCCGGTGACTCCGTATAGAAATAGTCGTCAAACTGCACGCCATCTACCGGATAGCGGGAAACCACTTCGGCGACTATTGATGTGATCCAGTCCTGAACCTCAGGGATGCCCGGGTCGAGGACAAAGCGATCGCCAGACGTTCTGATCCAGTCACGGTGTTGCACATAGACGCTCGCCGGTTGTTGAGACAGAGTGCTATTCAGTTCCCTGATAGTACCGGGCTTCGTATTAACCGATACGCGATAGGGGTTAAACCAGGCGTGTACTTTCATCCCACGCTTGTGGGCTTCGTCGAGCATAAATTGCAGCGGATCGTAACCCGGATTTTCACCAATCTTACCGGTCATAAGATCGGACCACGGCAAAATTTTTGATGGCCACAGGGCGGTACCGTCCGGCTTGACCTGGAAAAAGACCGTGTTTATACCGAGACGTTGCAGATGATCCAGTTTGTCGATCATCGCCTGTTGTTGTACACGGGCCCGGCTGGTGGGGTTACTAATGTTAACCGAGGAAACCGGTGGCCAGTCGAGGCGAGACACCGTGGCCAGCCAGATGCCACGCATCGGTTGTGACGATTGTTGCGTCGTGGCTGGTGGCTTTGAACCTGCTGGTGGTGTCACCATGGACTCTGGAGGCGTGCTTTTACAACTACACAGTAAAAGTGCCAGTGCAACCAGTATCGCTGGTCTTCTAATCGTTAATTTCTTGTTTCGGGAGCAGATATCCATATGTGCTGGTTTCCGGTAAACAGATGTGCGCTCATTCTCGTACTTATCCCGGTTAAGTCAATACGACAGCAAGCACGAAAAAGGGAGCGATGAATTATCGCTCCCTTGTCTTATAACCATTCAGACATGGTTAGTGTTTCTTGTCATTCATCACAATATAGTGTGGTGAACGTGCACGCGGGTGCAGGAAGAAGTGACCTTTTGGTGCGTTCTGACTGTTGATTGGCTCCAGAGTGACGCCGGTATTCGCTTTGCCTTTACGATCATGAACAGCATAGAGAATAAAGGGCAGGGCAAGTACCACCAGGAAACTAACGACCAGTAATTCAACATACATATCGGTAGAGTCACCCTGGATGTTATCCGGCGGCAGGAAGGAAACAATAAACGCCATAATTGAAGTCAGCAGACCGACAATTGCCACGACCAGTTTCACCCCTTTACCACCAGGGATATTAAATGTGCGTTTTAAGTCAGGATGTTTAAGAACCAACACAATGTAGCCAATAAACAGCATGAAATAAGCACACAGATAAATCACCACCGTCAGCGCCAGTGCGATCAGGAAGGACATGTTGTTACCGCCACCGGTATTGGTGAGGATGATCAACGCGATAGAAGTAATCACCAGCTGCGAAATGACCAGCGTTACCGGTACGCCATTTTTGTTCATTTTAGCGAATGCCGCTGGCAGCAGGTTTTTCTGCGCTGTGACATACATCCCGCGAGAAGGACCAACAATCCAGGAGGCGATTTCCGCCAGAACACCCAGCAACAGCAGTGCGGAGATCACGCGAACCGTCCACTCAATTTCCGGTGCCACATGGGACATCAGAACGGTAAAGGTTTGCATTACCCCTGCGGAGAGGTTGATTTCATTACCCGGAATGACCATCGCAATAGATAAACCGCCAACAGAGCTTAAGCAGATTGCCGCCACCATCAGCAGTAACATAGCCAGTGGATAGTCGCGCCCGGGGTTGCTCATTTCATTGACGTGAGTTGCGGAAGCTTCTACGCCCATATAACTCAAAATGAAGGCAACAAATACAACCAGTGTGCCCACTTTAGAGAAGTCAGGGAAGAAGGTCTTCGAATCCATTTCGATAGCAACGGGGGCACCGGAGTGCAGATAAATAGCCGCTAATGCGATCAAAATAAATGCAGGTAACAGGATACCGGCGAAGAAGCCAACTTTAGCAATTCGCGCCGTGTATTTCGTGCCACCAAACTGCGTTAATGCCAGCGCCCAAAGAATGATGAGTGCTGCAATAGTTTTGGTAATGGGGTCTTCATTCAGCGCTGGCCATTTCAGGATGTAGGAGAGTGCCCCTAACACGAAATAGAGCATCGGAATAAAACCAATGGCGATTTGCAGATAGCCAAATGAGATCGCTGCAAATCCCCATCTCGGCCCCAGAGTATTTGATACCCAGGCGAAGACACCACCTTCTTCCCAGCCGTCGACGGTGGCCATTTCCGCAGCACAAAGTCCCACGGGAATAAACCATAAAATCCCGCCTAATAGCAGGAAGAAGACTAATGAAAAGCCCGATGTTGCGAAGGTAGGGTATTCATAAACAGCCATTACCATCGATGCCGTTATGGCAAAGAATCCGAGTAATGTGAGCTGCTTAGCTTTACCTGTCTGTACTGATGTAGCCATATTATCCCCCTAAAACGGTATTCCTGTCGGAACCGCACCTGTTTTGTTCTGAAGCGTATTCAGAACAATATTTTCCGTTGCTAATGCCAGTGAACAGACTTTGGAAATTGTCCCGAAACGGGTTCGTTTCGGGACACCGTTACCGTTAAACGTTATCAGGTATGTTTAAAGCTGTTCTGCTGGGCAATACCCTGCAGTTTCGGGTGATCGCTGAGATATTTCAGGGAGGCTTTGTAGTCTTCCAGCAACAGTTCAGCAAAG
>NZ_MIIV01000465.1:0-232 GCF_001743015.1 Shigella sp. FC1567 | reverse complement strand
TGTGATGGCATATCAAAAATCGACCATCCAAAAATAATTCATTGTTCATTGATTTATAATGAATAACCATGAATTTAATAGTCGATGATTATTGTTTTTCGGTGGATAACGATGAATAAAGAGTATTTTATAATGTGATGGCATATCAAAAATCGACCATCCAAAAATAATTCATTGTTCATTGATTTATAATGAATAACCATGAATTTAATAGTCGATGATTATTGTTTTT
>NZ_MIIV01000464.1:0-238 GCF_001743015.1 Shigella sp. FC1567 | reverse complement strand
GTGTGGTGCGGTGATGTGACCTGTATCTGGACGGGTAAGCGCTGGGCGTACCTCGCCGTTGTTCTCGACCTGTTCGCAAGAAAACCAGTGGGCTGGGCCTGTCGTTCTCGCCGGACAGCAGGCTCACCATGAAAGCGCTGGAAATGGCATGGGAAACCCGTGGTAAGCCCGGCGGGGTGATGTTCCACAGCGATCAGGGCAGTCATTATACGAGCAGGCAGTTCCGGCAGTTATTGTG
>NZ_MIIV01000463.1:0-238 GCF_001743015.1 Shigella sp. FC1567 | reverse complement strand
TACGTCACGTTCTGCCATACCTGCCGTCGTTTTGATTTATACGAAACAGAAGCGGAGATGAAGGCGGATGACCCGAAGTGGTGGTGATTTTCAGCCCCGACCGCTGAAACGCCTGTTCACAGCCAACCAGTGCTGGACGTCCTTCCTGGATGCGGGCGGTCTGCGCGATATCGGGGTTGAGGCTGTCACAAAAATGCTGGCCTGCGGCACGCGGATACTGGGAGTGAAGGAATACATC
>NZ_MIIV01000462.1:0-240 GCF_001743015.1 Shigella sp. FC1567 | reverse complement strand
TCTGTTCCATAACAGGTGTCCACTAGTTGAAAAGGTGGGCACCTACGTTACCAATACAGGCTTAATGGCTACATACGGCGGTCAGTTTACGCTTACAATTCTTCAGTTCTTCATACCAGTTTTTGTCGTCCTCCGAAAAAAGCGGTAATGCTGCCAACTTACTGATTTAGTGTATGATGGTGATTTTAAGGTGCTTGCGTGGCTTCCATTTCCATCAGATGTCCTTCCTGCTCCGCTACT
>NZ_MIIV01000461.1:0-243 GCF_001743015.1 Shigella sp. FC1567 | reverse complement strand
GCGCGGAAACTGCTGGGATAACAGCCCAATGGAACGCTTCTTCAGGAGTCTGAAGAACGAATGGATGCCGGTGGTGGGTTACGTAAGCTTCAGCGAGGCAGCTCACGCCATAACGGACTATATCGTTGGATATTACAGCGCACTAAGACCGCACGAATATAACGGTGGGTTCCCCCCAAACGAATCGGAAAATCGATACTGGAAAAACTCTAACTCGGTGGCCAGTTTTTGTTGACCACTTCA
>NZ_MIIV01000460.1:0-244 GCF_001743015.1 Shigella sp. FC1567 | reverse complement strand
GCGCGGAAACTGCTGGGATAACAGCCCAATGGAACGCTTCTTCAGGAGTCTGAAGAACGAATGGATGCCGGTGGTGGGTTACGTAAGCTTCAGCGAGGCAGCTCACGCCATAACGGACTATATCGTTGGATATTACAGCGCACTAAGACCGCACGAATATAATGGTGGGTTACCCCCAAACGAATCGGAAAATCGATACTGGAAAAACTCTAACTCGGTGGCCAGTTTTTGTTGACCACTTCAG
>NZ_MIIV01000459.1:0-248 GCF_001743015.1 Shigella sp. FC1567 | reverse complement strand
GATAATCCCTTCTCCGGTCACCTGTTCATCTTCCGTGGCCGACGGGGTGACATGATTAAAATCCTGTGGGCTGATGCTGATGGTCTGTGCCTGTTCACCAGACGCCTGGAGGAAGGCCAGTTTATCTGGCCTGCTGTGCGTGACGGCAAGGTATCCATTACCCGCTCGCAACTGGCAATGCTCCTCGATAAGCTGGACTGGCGTCAGCCAAAAACATCCCGCCTTAATGCACTGACAATGTTGTAAAA
>NZ_MIIV01000458.1:0-252 GCF_001743015.1 Shigella sp. FC1567 | reverse complement strand
TTCCAGCTCTTTCAGACGCTGACGTTCAGCGGTGGTGAGCCCGCCATCACCGCCTCCGGTATCCCGCTCATGCTGGCGTACCCAGACACGCAGAGTCTCCGGTGTACAGCCAATCTTTGGGGCAATGGAACAAATTGCCGCCCACTGTGAGTCATATTCGCCCTGACTTTCCAGAACCATACGAATCGCCCTCTGACGGACTTCGGGGGAAAAACGAGTATTTTTAGTCATCCTGTTTACCTCTTTCTCAGG
>NZ_MIIV01000457.1:0-258 GCF_001743015.1 Shigella sp. FC1567 | reverse complement strand
GACATACGTCCAGATATATCCTGTTTTCGCCTTCTTCCTGCCCGGTGCCAGCACTTTTACTGGTGTGTCATCAGTGTGAACTTTGCGGCTGTTCATTACATAACGGTACAGAGCATCATTCAGCGGCGTCATTAACTGGCAGCACGCGTCAACCAAGTTGGAGAGTAATGCACGGCTCAGTTCGACACCCTGACGGGCAAAAATTTCACTCTGACGATACAGTGGCAGGTGTTCGCAGTATTTTCCCGTTAACACGCG
>NZ_MIIV01000456.1:0-265 GCF_001743015.1 Shigella sp. FC1567 | reverse complement strand
CCGCCACCCAGACCTGATTTGGTGCTGTAGGAGCGAACGTCTGGTTCAGCAGATTTGGCGCAACTGGCAGATTGTGGTTCGGGTTCGTAGTCGCTCTGAACTTGCGTTTCTGCTTACAGCGTAGCCTTAGCTCCTTACGAAGACGTGCCAGTCGGTCACGACCAACGATGATGCCATTCTCTGCCAGCTCCGTCTGGAGCCGCCGGGTTCCATATGTTTCGCGAGTGCGGATATGTGCCACCTTAATCTCCAGTTTTAGCCGCTC